>CAIJMU010000154.1 GCA_903821875.1 uncultured Spirochaetota bacterium | reverse complement strand
CGGGCTGTTTCCAGCCCGGCTTTCTTGATCTTTTAGGGTAGCCCGCGCACTCCCTGCGCGGGGCCGTCGCACGGAGTGCGACGGCTACCAACGGAAGGACTCGCGTCGTAGTCCATTCCGCCCATGCCACCCATGCCGCCCATTCCACCACCGCCGCCGCCGCCCATGGGGGCCTTCGGCTCGGGGAGGTCGACGATTGCGCACTCGGTGGTTAAGAGGAGGGCTGCCACGGAGGCCGCGTTCTGGAGGGCGCTCCTGGTGACCTTGGCGGGATCGATGATGCCGGCCTTGATCATGTCGGTCCACTCCATCTTGGCGGCATCGAAACCAATGCCCTTCTTCTCGTGCTTGGCCTTGTCGGCGATGATCGAACCGTCGACGCCGGCGTTTTCGGCGATCTGACGGATCGGCTCCTCGAGGGCGCGCTTTGCGATGCGGAAGCCGACCTTCTCGTCGTCGGTCATCTTGGAGAGGTCGACCTTGTCGAGGGCCAGTGAGGCCTGGATGAGGGCGATGCCGCCGCCGGGGACAATGCCTTCTTCGATCGCCGCGCGGGCGGTGTTGAGGGCGTCTTCCACGCGGTGCTTCTTCTCCTTCATTTCGACTTCGGTCGCGGCGCCGACATTGATGACGGCTACGCCGCCGGCGAGCTTGGCAAGGCGCTCCTGGAGCTTCTCCTTGTCGTAGTCGCTGGTGGTGTCTTCGACCTGCCTCTTGATCTGGCCGATGCGGTCGGAGATGTCCTTCTGCTTGCCGGCGCCGTTGATGATGGTCGTGTTGTCTTTGTCGATCTTCACGGTCTTGGCGGTGCCAAGCTGGGTGAGGGTCGTGTTCTCGAGCTTGAGGCCAAGTTCCTCGGTGATGACTTCTCCACCGGTGAGGATGGCGATGTCTTCGAGCATGGCCTTCCTGCGGTCGCCGAAGCCGGGGGCCTTGACGGCGCAGACGGTCAGGGTGCCGCGGAGGTGGTTGACAATGAGGGTGGCGATGGCTTCCCCGTCGATGTCCTCGGCGATGATGAGGAGGGGCTTGCCGGCCTGGGCGACCTTCTCGAGCACGGGAAGAAGATCCTTCATATTGCTGATCTTCTTGTCGTGGATGAGGATCATCGGATTCTCGAGGACGGCTGTCTGGGTATCGCGGTTGGTGGCGAAGTAGGCGCTCACGAAGCCGCGGTCGAACTGCATTCCCTCGACGAACTCGATCGTGGTGTCCATGGTCTTGGACTCCTCGACCGTGATCACGCCGTCCTTGCCGACCTTCTCCATGGCATCGGCGATCTGCTTGCCGATTTCCTTGTCGTTGTTGGCGGACACCGAGGCGACGTCGGCGATCTCTTCCTTCTCGTTGCAGCCCTTGGAGGCTTTCTTGATTTCCTCGACGGCCACTTCGACAGCCATGTCGATGCCGCGCTTGATGGCCATCGGATCGATGCCAGCTGCGACGGACTTGAGGCCTTCCTTGACGATGGAGTAGGCGAGGACGGTGGCGGTGGTAGTTCCGTCTCCGGCGACGTCATTGGTCTTGGTGGCAACTTCCTTGAGGAGCTGGGCGCCCATGTTTTCATAGGGGTCTTCGAGCTCGATTTCCTTGGCTACAGACACGCCGTCCTTGGTGACGGTGGGAGCTCCGAACTTCTTGTCGAGGAGAACATTGCGTCCCTTCGGACCGAGGGTTACCTTGACGGCGCGCGAAATGGTTTCGACGCCGACGAGAAGCCTGCGGCGAGCGTCCTCTCCGAAAAGCAGTTGTTTGGCCATGTACATCTCCTTGTAGTCTTTCGCCGTCCGGCACCGACAACCAAAACTGGCTTTGCGGACCGCAACGGCGCTTCGAAATTTGAGGTGACCCGAGGGTCATCCTTAAAATACAAAATGCACGGCAGGAGGGGCAAGGGCTTTTAGGCACTTGTCAAAGAAAATCGTAAGTGATTAGAATGCTAACCAGATGGATGTAGGACGAAACTGGGATGCCTTCGATGCGATGGATCGCATCGCCTCCGGCTGGCGGCGCCGCGCCGGTGCTGCACTCAAGCCCTTTGGGATAACCCTTGCCCAGTATGAACTTATCAGTCAGGCCCGTCGTCGTGGCGGACTCAGCCCCGCGGCGGCTGCAGCGGAATTAGCCTGGGATAGGCCTACCCTGACTGTAGTTGCGCGCACCTGTCTGGCTCGCGGCTGGCTCAAACGGGGACAGTCATCGCAGGACAAGCGCTCGGTCCGCATCGAACTCACTGGCAAGGGAGAGGAGATCCTCGACCGCATCGAGGCAGAGCGGCCCTTTGCCGGACTTGCCTTTGGCACGCCCTTCGATGTGATCGGCGCAGAGGAAAGGACCGAGCTGTTCCGCCTCCTCGACCGCGTTAGCCGACGCGCTGCGGATCTGTGGGGGCGCTGAGGGGGGGAGGGAGGGGCCTGCGCGGAGTTTCCCCGCCTTGAAGCGACAAGCTCATAAAGCTTACAATCAAAAAATGTCGACAAGCGTCCCGATCATCCACTCCGACCCCGATCTCCTGGTAGTTGACAAGCCTGCGGGCTTTCTCTCCGTGCCAGACCGTTATGACCCCGACGCAGCGACCATCCTCGGGGAACTCGCCAAGGAAGGGGGAGTGAAGGACGCTACAAGCCTCCTGGTTGTTCATCGCCTCGACAAGGACACTTCGGGACTTCTTCTCTTTGCGCGGAACGAGGTCGCTCACAAGGGACTGTCGAAAGCCTTCGAGACGCGCTCCATCGAAAAGGGCTACCGCGCCCTCGTACGGGGCGAGCCCCCATGGACAGAGATGAGCTGTGACTATCCGCTAAAACCGGACGGAGATCGCCTCCACAGGACGATCATCGATGGCGGCCACGGCAAGCCGGCGATGACGGTCTTTACGGTGATCGCGACCTATGGACCCTACAGCCTCGTCGAGGCCAAGCCCCTGACCGGACGCACGCACCAGATCCGCGTCCACCTCGCGGCGCTCGGATTCCCGGTCGTAGCAGACCCGCTCTATGGAGACGGGAAGGCTCTCTTCCTATCTTCCTTCAAGCGCAAGTGGAGGGGTGACGAGTTCGCCGAGCGTCCCCTGATCGCGCGCACTGCCCTCCACGCGATGCTCCTCGCCCTCGCGCATCCGCACACGGGACAGGCCCTCCGCTTCGAGATCGCGCCTCCGAAGGATTTCCGCGCAGCAGTCGCCCAGCTCGAAAAGCGATGAAATCCCATCATGCGCCCCGGGCGGTCACTGATGCGCCCCGGGCGGTCACTGATGCGCCCCGGGCGGTAACCGATGCGCCCCGGGCGGTAACCGATGCGCCGTGCCCCGGCCGGCGGGGACATTCCGCGGGTGTAGTACTAATTATGTGTATGATCATGTCGGCGCCGCTCGGCCTTCCCGGCTGCGTCGCCTCCGACGCCCCCGATGCCCCAGGCGAGGTCATCGCGGCTGAATCCTTCCTGGCCGACATCGCCCGTGCAGTCGCGGGACCCGAGCTCGCGGTGAAGGGACTCCTGCCCCCGGGCATCGATCCCCACGCCTTCCAGCCCCGCCCCCGCGATGTAGCGCGGCTATCGAAGGCGAGGCTCCTCCTCGTGGCAGGGCACGGCTACGAGGCCTGGCTGGAGCCGCTCAGGGGAAGCCTTGCGGGAGTCGAGATAATTGGCGCCTTCGGTCCAGTCGAAGGCGCGGGAGAGGATCCCCACTTCTGGATGGATCCGCGCAATGTCGAGTCTGCCCTCGGTACCATCGTGGATGCCCTCGCCTCAGTGAAACCCCAGGCGAGGGAACGTTTTTCCGCGAATGCCGCTGCCTACGCGGGACGCCTTATCGACCTCGACGCCTCCATCCGCGCGCGCGTCGCCTCGATTCCGGCTGCGAGGCGGAAGCTCCTTACGAACCACGACGCGCTCTCACGTTATGCGGACGCCTATGGCCTTTCGATAGCGGGGACGGTCCTCGAGGGCTCGGGAGACGGGGCGGAGGCTTCCCCACGGGCCCTCGCGCGGCTCATCGCCACGACGGCCAAGGGAGGAGCCTGGGCCATCTTCCTCGACGCGGGCGAAAAGGCCTCCCTTGCCCGGTCGATCGGTCGGGAGACCGGACTCAAGGTCGTGACCGACCTCTACGTGGAGGGACTGTCCGCGGCTTCCGGCCCGGCGCCGAACTATCTTGCCATGCTCGCACATGACACGGAGGTGATCGTCAATGCCCTTCGCTGAACCTTTGCCTGCGCCACTCCATCCTGCGAGGATGGACGTGGAAGGACTTTCGGTGGCCTACGATGGACGTTATGCGCTCCAGGGGCTCAGCTTCCGCCTCGAGCACGGCTCCCGTGTCGCGGTCGTCGGACCCAACGGCGCGGGAAAGTCCACGCTCTTCAAGGCCCTCGTCGGACTCGTGGCCGCGCGGGAAGGCAGCATCCTCATCCACGGCCTGCCCCTGGGCGGCCACCAGGATTGCGTGGCCTATGTGCCGCAGCGCGAGAACGTGGACTGGAATTTCCCGGTCACGGTGCGCGATGTCGTGATGATGGGCCGCTACGGCCAGCTCGGGTGGCTGTCCCGGCCACGGAAGCGCGATCGCGACATCGTCGCCGACTCCCTGGCCCAGATGGGCATGGCCGACTTCGCAGGCCGGTCAATCAACGAGCTCTCGGGAGGACAGCAGCAGCGCGTCTTCCTCGCCCGCGCCCTCGCCCAGGAGCCCCACATCTTCCTGATGGACGAGCCCTTCAACGGTGTCGACGCTCCGACACAGGAGGCGACCTTTGCCCTCCTCGACAGGCTGCGCCGCGACGGCGTAACCGCCCTGATCTCCACCCACGACTTGAACCTCGCCGCCACGCGCTTCGACCGCGTCCTCCTCCTCAACCGCGAACTCGTGGCAGAGGGGCCTCCGGCCCAGGTGCTGGTCGAGTCCAACCTCACCCGCGCCTTCGGCTCGGTGCTGCTGGTGACCGAGGGCAAGAATTTCCTCGTGGACGAGTGCTGTCCGGGCGAACATACGAATAATTATGACAAAACCGGGTGTCTGGACGAAGGGGGGGAATTCCGATGAGCATCGAGACAATCCTTTCGGCCCTGATGGAGCCCCTCCGCTACGGCTTCATGCAGCGCGGCCTCGCAGCCGCCGTCATGGTCGGGGTCATCTGCGCGGTGATGGGTACCTGGGTCATACTCCGCGGCATGGCCTTCCTGGGCGACGCGATGGCCCACGCGATCCTGCCAGGAGTGGCCATTGCCTGGGTGGTGGGCGGCAACATCCTCATGGGCGGCCTTGTTGCAGCGGTGCTCGTGGCCCTCGGCATCGGCGGACTCTCGAAGGGAGGGGCGATCCGCGAGGACACTGCCATCGGCATACTCTTTGCTGCGGCCCTCGCCCTCGGCGTCGCCATCATGAGCTCGATGCGCACCTATGCCCTCGACCTCTCCCACGTGATGTTCGGGAACGTGCTCGGCGTGGGGGAGGGCGACCTCCTGCTTACCGCCGTGGTGGGGCTCCTGGTCCTGATTGCCCTTGCCATCTTCTACAAGCCCTTCCTTGTCCTGTCCTTCGATCCCGTCCTCGCCGCGACGCTCAGGCTCAGGACAGGCGCGCTCCGCAACCTCATGCTCGTGCTCCTGGCACTCACCGTAGTCGTATCGCTGCAGACCGTCGGCGTGGGCCTCGCGGCTGCCATGCTCGTCACGCCAGCGGCCACGGCCTTCCTCCTCGTGCGCCGCCTCGTGCCGATGATGCTGCTTGCGGCGCTCTTCGGGGCACTCTCCGCCATCATCGGGCTCTACGCGAGCTGGTGGCTCGATGTCGTCTCCGGTTCGGCTATCGTATTAACTGCTACGATGTTCTTCATCCTCGCCTTCGCCTTCTCGCCCAGGCGGGCGCTGCTTTCGCGGAGGGCCTGAGGGGAGGACATCAGGCCACGAACTTCCCGTCCTTGATGATTGGGCGCATATGGCCGCCTGAGTCGAGCCCCTCGACCTCGACCTGGTCGGATCCGATCATGAAATCGAGGTGGACCATCGAATCGTTGAAGCCCACGGCCTTGCGCCCGCCAGCGTCCATTCCGGCTGCACCTTCGAAAACCTCCGTGTAGGCCGATCCGAGCGCGATATGGCAGGTGGCATTCTCGTCGATGAGGCCATTGTCGAAGACGAGTCCGGATTTCCAGATGGGCCCCGTCGAGTCGACGAGGGCGACCTCTCCGAGCCTCCTTGATCCCTCGTCCACCTCGAGATAGCGCGCGAGAACCGCAGCGCCCTTCGCCGCGCCAGAGGAGACCACCCGGCCATCACGGAATTCGAACCAGGCGCCTTCGACCGTCTCGCCGAGCACCTTGACGGGTCTCGTGCAGCTTGCGCGCCCCCTGGTCAGGCGCGCGTCGGGCGAAGAGAACACTTCTTCTGTTGGATGGTTCGCGTAGAAGGTTGCGCCGGCACGGGTCTTCGAGGCGCCCCCTGTCCAGCGCGACAGCGGTGAGAGTCCGACGCTGAGGTCGGTTCCGGGACCTGTAAAGTGAATCTCGGAGAAGCGAGCCTGGACAAGGAGTGCCGCGCGTTTGGCGAGCTCCGCCATGTGGGTCCGTATCGCGGCTGCAGGATCGGGACGGTCAAGGCCGAGGATGGGGATCAACACCTCCCAGAGCGTCTGTTCCGGGTCGGGTCCTGGATCGCGGCCGGCTGCCGAAAGGACAGCCCGGCCCCAGGCTTCTGTCGCCACCGGCATCACCGACCAGGCCAGGCCGTTGCTCATCACCGCGTCGCGGAAGGGTTTCATCGCTGTCGACCGGGCGCGCTGCTGGCGCTGGAGCTTCCCGGGATCGACCCCGTCGAGGGCAGTCGGATCCTCGTCCCCCACCAGGGAGAGATTGCAGAAACCCTCGTCGACAAAGCAGCGGGCATCTCGTCCTATATATGAGGGTACCTCGTCGAAGCGGATGTCCTGGGCCTTGTCGAAGAATAGCCTCGACAGCCTTGTGTCGTTCCAGTCGACGCGGACCACTGCCGCACCACGTTGCCAGGCGCCTTCCGCAATGGCGTGCACGAGGCTGCGATGCGCGATCTCGGCGACGACCCTGAGCTTCCCGCCCTCCCGAAGTCCGAGGCAGCTGTCGAGCGCGATATCGGCATAGGCTTTTGCGATGCGTGGTTCCATGATTCCTCCAGACGGGTTGCGCCTTTTCGGAGCGACGCCACTCCGAAGCTTAGATGATAGCATCCGCGGCTTGTCCGCGACAGTCTGCTCAGATGCCGCAAAAGGAGGCCGCGAAATACTCGAGTTCGACAACCCTGAGTGCCGGGGGCGCGAGGTCCTTCCATCCGCGGTCGGCGGTCAAAAGGGCGTCGGCGCCTGCCACGAGGGCGCTGGCGACGTGGAGGGCATCCGTGAGGCCGGGAACCTTCCCTCCCCTGGCTGCAGCCTTCCGGAGGAGTCCGGCAGCCAGGTCGGCAACCGCCACATCGATGGGAATTATGACGATATTTTCTGAGTCGGAAAGCGCCTGCCGCCACTTTGGCTCGAGTCCAGGGGAAAGTGGTTTCCGGAGGAGTTCCGTCCAGGCGATTGCGCTGGCAAAAAGCCGGCAGCGGCCTTCGCCTGCGGCATCGAAGAGGGCGCACAAGGCGCGATGCCGGCAGTCGTCGGCTTCGAGGAGGGGTATCAGGGCCGAGCTGTCGAGGAGGAGGGAGGAACCCTCGGGAAGTCCGAGGGCCTTAAAGAGGGGGGGCGTTCCTTCGTGATCCACGCTCGCAGTATACTCGGGAGCAATGGATTCGCGGAAGGGATTTATCGTGGCATCCTGGGCCCGCTCGGGCAGGATCTACGCGACAGGTCGACTTGAAACGGGTGAGAGTTTCGCGCTGGCCTGCCGCAGCGACGGCGGGGCAGTGCTCGTGCCCGCGGAATGTGCCGGGACGGCAAAGGACATACTTACCCGCTTTCGCGGGAGGCTCGATCCGGAGCCCTGGAGCGACCTCGCCGGCAAAGTCCTTGCACGCTTCCGCCTGCCCGGCTGGGCTCGCCCCGAGATCGAGGAAGCCCTCCTCGCCGGTGGCGTGCCCCTTCCGAGGCTCGACCGCGGTGGCGTCGACGAGTACCTCGCCGACCGGGGCATCGTTTCCGGCCTGGAAATAACGGGTGAGGCGAGGAAGGGCGAACGCGTCGACTGCGTCTTCGTCGATCCCGAGATCGGCCCCTCGGACAGCATGCCAGCCCTCCGCTGGCTCGCCCTCGACATCGAGACCGACCGCCAGGATCGCGTCCTGGCGGTATCGCTTGTCGACAGGGATTTCGGCAGGCCGGCGCTTCGCTCCGGCGAAGGCGCTGGCGTTGGCGCGCGGGAGCTACGCGACAGCGCAGGCGAGGTTCTCTTCCTTGGCCCGGACCTCGGGCTTCCCTGGATCACGGCCTTTGCCAGCGAGGCTGAACTCCTGTCAACCCTCAGTGCAAGAATAGCCTCACGCGATCCCGACGTGCTCACCGGATGGAACGTCATCGACTTCGACCTCGGCGTCCTTTCGGCCCGGTACGCGGCCCTGGGTCTACCCTTCATAATTGGAAGGAGTCGCGACCCTGCCGGCTTCCTCGAGCGTCCCGGCAAGCGGAGGATCTTCGACCTGCCCGGCCGCTCCGTTCTCGACGGCATCAGGCTCATGCGCTCCGCAGGGGAGCGCTACGAGGACCAGTCCCTCGAGACGGTGGCCCAGGGCGTCCTGGGCGAGGGCAAGCTCGTCTCCTCCACGGGAAGCGACAAGCTTGCCGAACTCGAGCGCCTGCGTGCCGAAGAACCCGTACTGTTCTGCGAATATTGCCTCCGGGATTCCGAGCTTGTGCTCCGCATCCTTGAAAAGACAGGAATTGGCGAGCTGACCGCACGCCGCGCAGCCCTCACGGGGCTCTCCCTCGACCTCGCCTGGACGAGTATCCCGGCCTTCGAGCGGGTCTACGACGCAGCCCTCCGTGCGCGGCATGTCATCCCGCCAGCACGCGACAACCGCTCTGTCTCCGGCGCAGCCGGCGGCACGGTGCTCGACCCGAGGGCAGGCATCTTCGAGTCGGTCATCGTCCTTGATTTCAGGAGCCTCTACCCGAGCCTGATGCGTACCTTCAACATCGACCCCCTGGCCCACGCGCGCTCGGGCGGTTCCGAGGCATCCGGCACGCGTGGCGCGCGAAAGCTCGGCACGGGGCAGCCTGAAGGCAATAATTGCGATGGTACCATCATGGCACCGAACGGGGCCCGCTTTTCCCGGGAGCCGGGCATCCTGCCTGCGGTGATTACCCGCTATTTCGCCGAGCGAGAGCGTGCACTGGCAGCCGGGGACGCCACTGGCGCCTTTGTCTACAAGATTCTCATGAACAGCTTCTACGGCGTGCTCGGATCGGACGGCTGCCGCTATGCCCGTACGGAACTCGCTGGCGCCATCACCTCCTTTGCCAGGAAATATCTCACCTTCGCTCGTGACCTCTGCGAGGCGCGGGGGTACCGCGTGCTGTACGGCGACACCGATTCGGTCTTCGTCGAGGCGGGGACACCCTTCACCGGCAACTGGGATGAATTATCACAATTAGGAGAAACGCTGGCTGCGGAGATCAATTCAGCCATAAGTGCATCCATCATGAAGGAATATGGCCTCGAGTCCTTCCTCCGGATCCGCTCCGACAAGGTCTACGGGCGCTTTTTCATCCCGAGGATCAGGACGGAGGGGGCAGGTGTCGGGAGCGCCATCCTACGGCGCGAGGGCACGGGCGAGGGAGCGGAGAGCGACGAGGCCGAGGGCAGGGGCAGGGCCAAGGGCTATGCGGGACTCCAGAGGGGCGAGGACACGGCCCCTGAAGTCGAGGTCAAGGGAATGGAGGCGGCCAGGAGCGACGGGACCCCCCTGGGCAGGCGCTTCCAGCGTGAGCTCCTTGACCTCGTGTTCGGCACGGCCTCGGGAGGGCTCGAGCCCGCAGGAAAGGAACAACTAGAAGCATATTGCCGTGGCATCGCTTCTGGTCTCCGCGGAGGCGCCTTCGATGGCGAGCTTGTCTACAGGCGCTGGCTCCGGAGGCCTGCCAGCGAGTATGGCTCGGAAAACCCTGCAGTCCGTGCGGCGCGCATCCTGGGCTGGACCGATCGCAGGGGCCGCATCTCCTGGCTCATGACGAGCTCTGGGGCGGAACCTCCAGAGCGCCGTTCCGCTGCTGCCCTCGACTACAACCACTACGTCGAGCATCAACTCATGCCCATCGCCCGCTCCATCCTCGACGAGCGCAACCTAGATGCCAGGCCCTGGCTCGCGGACCGTCCCCAGCTCGAGCTTGAGTGGTAGGACTTTCAGGAGCCTCCTGTGGTTTGACATTGCCTTCCCTTCGCCCCTACAGTTAGCTGGTATCCTGGGAATCCATGGAGGTTGCCGAATGAGCGTCGATCCTGCGATCAAGCGTTTGCCCCGCGCCTGGGTGGCAGCGGCAAACATGGGTCTTGGGCACAAGCGGGCCGTGTATCCCCTCGAAAGCATCGCTGAGGGCGGGGTGATGATAGTCAACGATCCGGCCTTCGCCGACCCCGAGGAACTCAGGGTCTGGGAGCGCTTGCTCAAGGTCTATGAGGGCCTGTCGAGGGCCAAGGGCGTTCCTGTCATCGGCGATGCCCTCTTCGGTATCATGGACTATTTCCAGCGCATCCAGCCTGCCTATCCACGGGTCGACCAGTCAGCTCCCTCCGTGGGCACGAAGTTTGTCGACAAGCTTGTGGGTGATGGCCTGTGCTCGGCCATGCTTACGAAGATGAAGACGCAGCCCCTCCCCCTGGTCACCTCCTTCTACCAGAACGCGATAGCAGCCGACCGCGCAGGCTGGGGCCGCGTCTACTGCATCATCTGCGATGCTGACATCAACCGGGTGTGGGTCGCCTCGAAGCCGCGCGAGAGCCGCATCGAGTACATCGTGCCCTGTGGCAATGCGATGCGCCGCCTTCGACAGTATGGAGTCCCGGACGAGCGCATCTATATGACGGGCTTCCCCCTGCCCCTCGAACTTTTGGGCGATGAGGATCTCAGTGTGCTCAGGCCGGATCTCGGACAGCGGCTCCGCGTCCTCGATCCCGACGGGCGCTTCTGGCCCCTCCACGGGCTCAACGTCGAGCATTTCCTGGGCGAGGGCAACTGCCCGAGCCAGGCAGGCCGAAGGCTCACGATCACCTTTGCAGTCGGTGGTGCGGGGGCGCAGAAGGAGATCGGGGTCGCGGCCCTTCGCAGCCTGAAGGGGCGCATCGAGCGCGGGGAGCTCAACTGGAACTTCGTGTGCGGAGTCAGGAAGGAAGTGCGCGCCTATTTCGAGGACGCCATCAAGGAGATCATTCCCGGCCATCCCGCAGTCAAGGTCGTGGGCGGGCAGGGGGACGACGCGTCCTATTTCCGCGACTTCAGCGAATGCCTTCATAGTACCGACATTCTCTGGACCAAGCCCTCCGAGCTGTCCTTTTACGTCGGGCTGGGAATCCCCCTCCTCATGGCACCGAGCCTCGGTTCGCAGGAGGTTTTCAACCGGCACTGGCTCGAGGAAATCCAGGCAGGCATACCGCAGCACGACCCGGAGTTCGCCGACACCTGGATCTGGGAACTCCTGGACACAGGCCGATTCGCGGAGGCAGCCTGGAGCGGCTTCCTGAAGGCGCGGAAGTACGGCAGCTATCGGATCCATGAACTCCTTTCGACCGGTACGACTGCACGTGGCGGCAGCCCGCTCACACGCTAGGACAGGAGGGAGCGTGGCAGTCCAGGGCGAGGGCAAGCGGGTTCTCATGACGATGCTCGAGGTGGGCCTCGGGCACAAGTCGCCGGCAATAGCCGTCAAGGACTCGCTCGAGGAACTCTGGCCCGGGAAATACACCGTGGACATCGTTGACTTTGCCCGCGAATCCGGTGCGGCCGCTGACGACAGGGCCCTCAAGCGTTCCTGGGACCTCGCCCTGGCCTTCCCGGTCTCGGCCCGCATCGGCTACCTCCTGGTCGAGCTCAACCATGGGAACAATTCCTACATCGATTTCTTTTTCCGCGACTTCGTGGGCAAGGGCATCGCGTATATCGCGGGCTACAGGCCGGACCTTGTGTTCGCGACCCACGGGCTCTGTCTCTACATCGCCGTCAAGGCCCGCGAGGTCCTCGGCCTCGACTTCAAGGTGGTAGCCTGCGTGGTCGATCCCTTCGACGGCTACTCCTGGTGGGCAAACGATGGTGCCGATGTGCTCCTCGTGGCTTCGGAGCAATCGCGCGAGCGCCTGATCGAGCACGGCATCCAGGGTGAAAAGATCGTAATTACCGGCTTCCCGATCCACAGGAAATTCTTCCACATCCAGCGCGAGCGGAGCCATGTGGCCGACGAACTCGGCCTCGTGCCCGGTCGTCCGACCATCCTGGTCACGTCGGGGGGCCAGGGCATCGGCAAGGTCTTCTCCTTTGTCGAGGCCCTCTGCATGACCGACATGCCTCTCAATCTTGTGGTCATCTCGGGACGCAGCCACCGGACCAAGGCCAGGATGGACAAGCTCGCGGCGAGGGAGCGGAAGAACACCCGTCTCGTCTCCCTTGGCTACGTGACGAACATCAACGAACTCATCTCGGCCTGTGATGTCGTGGCTGGCAAGGCAGGTGCCTCCACGGCGATGGAAGCCTTTTTCATGGGCAAGCCCGTGGCCTTCACCGAGTGGGCAACCTACAATGACCGTTACATCATCAGCTTTGCGCTCAACTTCAAGGTGGGCTGGTATGCGCCGACGACGCTGTCCTTCCTGCACCTCCTCGGAACCTTTACAACTACGAAGATCCTGGACGAGTATGCCGAAAACATAGGGGCTCTTGCCCTCGATCCCGGCACCGAGCGGGTCGCGCGCCATGTGGCGCGGATCCTCGAGGGCGAGGCCGGGGTGACTGAAGGCCAGCAATGGACGCCTTAGGCAGGGCTTCGCTTGATCGCCTCGAGGAGGCCCTCCTTCGACCCCTCCCCGGCGAGCGCGTGCAGACGGCCATGACGCCTGAACGGAGGCGGCTTGAGAGGGTCGAACGGAGCGACTGGAAGAAGGCAGCCGTTCTCCTCCTCCTCCATCCTGCCGAAGTCGGACTTGCCCTCCCCCTGACAAGGCGGCGCGATGACCTGCCGGTGCATGCGGGGCAGATCAGCCTGCCTGGCGGCTCCATCGAGGAGGGTGAGGGGCCCGAGGAAGCCGCCCTGCGGGAGGCCTTCGAGGAGATCGGCATCCGGCGCGAGGCTGTCCGCGTCCTTGGCCGGCTGTCGCCGCTCAGGATCGCTCCGACTGGCTTCGAGGTAATTCCCATCCTTGCCTTTGTACAGGAGAGGCCCCTGTATATTCTCGAGGAGCGAGAGGTAGCCGAGATCATCGAATTGCCCCTCACCCGCCTTCTTGAATCGGATGCGCGCCGCTCCGAGGAGTGGGAAATCCACGGGGGACCCTCCCTCGTGCCCTTCTGGCAGGTCGGAACGCACAAGGTCTGGGGCGCTACGGCCATGATCCTTGCCGAACTCGCCTGGCTCATCGACCCAATCGCCCCTATCCAGTCCTGAACCGGAACGAATTTTTCGATTCTTCCCGCTGAATGCAATCAGGAGCGCAGGCTCTGGGCGTACTAAGGGCATGAGTTCACCCCACAAACAAGAGAAGCGCCGTCAGCGCAGCAAAAGGGTCGCCAAGGCCAGGCGACGCATCACCCAGGGCCCTGCCGGATCCATACTCGGCAAGGCAGACTCCGAGGCCGATTTCTCCTATTTCGTTGAGTATCGCTACTCCGAGGAGGCAATACGCGCCGCCGTGGCTGCGGGAATCGACGACCTGGGTGTCTGGGATTGCTGGAAGTTCCCCGATTCCATCGAGGCGCAGGGCGATCGGAACAAGCGTTATCGGAAGCAGCTCCAGGACCGGGGAGGAGCTTGCCTCGAATTGCTTATCGATGAGGCGCACAGTCCTCCTCTCATTGTATCCCTCTCGCTCAAGCAGGATTGAGGCTTTCCAGGTTGTACGAAGCAGTTCCCTGACCATACTCTCTTGACGAACTCCGGTTGTTACAGGAGATTCACTCGAGGAGGCTCAGGATGATTCGTAACCAATGGTACGCGGTGCTGGATTCCAGGGAACTCGGGACAACGCCGCTTGGCTGTGTCCGCATGGGCGAACGGATGATTTTCTGGAGGGATGCCTCGGGTTCTCCTCTCTGTCATGTCGATCGCTGTGCCCACAGAGGGGCTTCCTTTACGCTCGGGAAGGTCCTATGCGAGGGCGAGCACCGCCTGATGTGCCCCTTCCACGGCCTCGAGTACGATTCGACGGGCGTCTGCACGAAGATCCCAGCCAACGGTGCCTCTGCACCCGTGCCTCCCGGCTTCAAGCTCCGCAATTATCCCGCCCGAGAGGCCCATGGCTTTATCTGGATTTTCTGGGCAGAAGAGGGTAGCAGCCCTGTCGGCGAGCCTCGCTGGTTCGACGACCTGCCTGACTCCATGATCGGTTCCTCGGTAGCCGATCCCTGGGCCAACCACTACAGCCGGGCCATCGAGAACCAGCTCGACATGGCCCACCTCCCCTTTGTCCATCACAACACCATAGGGAGGGGTAACAGGACCGTGGTCGATGGCCCCGGCGTGATGCTGCGTGATGGTTCCATGTTTGTCTATGTGTACAATCGCCTGGACGATGGCTCGCCACGGCGCTCGAGCGAGGAGGTGCCCGTTCCCCGGACCGACATGCCCTTCAAGCTTGAGTTCATCTTCCCCAACGTCTGGGAAAACTACATTTCCGAGAAACTCCGAATAATCGCCGCCTTTGTCCCGGTCGACGAGGGCAATACCATCATGTACCTCAGATTCTGCCAGTCCTTCATGAAGCTGCCTCTGCTCAAGAGCTTTGTCGAATGGATGGGAAACAAAGCCAACATCCTCGTGGCCCACCAGGATCGCCGGGTCGTCGAAACCCAGATCCCCAGGGGGGACGGCATGGGCGCCGGAGAACTCCTCTTTCCCGGTGACCGTGCCCTCATGGAATACCGCAAGATGCGGGTGGAGGCGATGAAGGGGCTGAAGGGGGCATGAAGGCTGGCTGATTCAGGGAAAGTCACTGCCAGAATGCCCGCATTGCCCTGGCTCAGTGCTGTTGCTAAAGCATTACGGCATTGATAGATAGGTTCCTATAGACGATTATCTATTGCCGATTTCTCCGAATTGGCTTGCCAAGAAAGGGCAGGCGGGCAATGCTGACCTCGCAGTGAGCCACTGGGCAGGGCAGCTGCTTCGGGAAGCTGTTGCATGGCAAGGAGGGCAAAGGCGGAAACGGGCTTTTCTTCTGGCGTGTCGCCGGAAATTTCCCACTCGGTTTTGCATGGATTCGACGCGCCTGTCCGGGAAATTGAATAATTTTTAGATATATTGGATTCGGAAAAGGAATACTTGCCTCTAGTATCGTAGCAATGAGGGCACTGAGGCGATACATTGATGCGTGTCCTGAATCAAGGGGCTTGTTCCGGCTTCGGGGCATGGTTCCACTTGTTTTTTTCCTGTTTTGATCGTGTACCTGGTCCATCTGGAATAAAGCGAAGAGAGGAGACTCAGGGACTATGGCTGACAAACTCCGTGGAAAGCTGACGAGTTATTTCGTGATCAATTATATCGAACGATGGCAGGAACTTCGGACATACAAGGCGAAGCCTTTCCTCAAGCCGAAGTCCACCAAGCTGCGCCTGGATGTTTCACTCCGGAATGCATGGGCCCTTGCAGCTGTCTTCGACTCCTCTGCCGTCAGAAAGGTGGAAGGCAAGTCCCTTCCCGATGCCCCTTCTGCGATGTCGCCGCCGAAAACGCGGTCCCGTCTGTCGCTTCAGGAAATCAATTCTTTCCCGAAGTCATAGATAGCAATCGGGCCTTTCCTCCTGCTATATTGGGTTTTGCCAATGCAAGGAGGTAGCGATGCCTGACAAGGCCAGCG
>CAIJMU010000153.1 GCA_903821875.1 uncultured Spirochaetota bacterium | reverse complement strand
TGGCCACAGTTCTATTCTAGCGGGGGAGGGGATTGAACCCACGACCGAGCGGATATGAGCCGCTTGCTCTGCCAACTGAGCTACCCCGCCTTGGAGAGAGGAATTTATACACAGGAGGCTTGGGCTTGGTCAAGGCTGGGGCGGTCTACCCTCCATGAGGAAAGCGAGCACTTCCTCGGCGTGGCCCTCGGGTTTGACCTTGGGCCAGACCTGCTCGACACGCCCGGTCGCATCGATGAGGAAGGTACTCCGGATGATGCCCATGAAGGTCTTGCCGTACATCTTCTTTTCAACCCAGACAGCACAGGCTTCGAGGAAGGCGTGTTCGGGATCGGACAGGAGGAGGAAGGGCAAGCCGAACTTGGCTGCGAACTTCGCATGCGAGGCTGGCTTGTCGGCGCTCACTCCTACCACAATGGCCCCTGCCCCGTCAAAGCCGGCCTTTTGATCCCTGAAGCCGCAGGCTTCTGTAGTGCAGCCTGGGGTGTCATCCTTCGGATAGAAGTACAGGACTATCCGCCTGCCCCTGAATTCCTCAAGGCTACGCTGCTTGCCCTCCGCATCGAGGAGGGGAAAACCAGGAAGCATATCACCCTGTGCAAGCATGAGGGCTCCTTCGCCCCGGATCCGGTCGCAGCTCCGAGAGCGACATGAATGTACCCAATCCGGCACGCTCAGGCCAATCCGTTTCCTGACATGACAGAAGCAGCTAATTCGGCTATCCTCGCACGATGGGCATCGCAGGATCGGGGATGGCGAAGCTCAGGGATTGGGCCAGGGCGCTCAAGGGAGAGATCCTCGCGCTCTGGTTTGCGATCCGTGATCCAAGGACACCCTGGCCCGCCAGGCTACTGGGAGCCCTTGTGATCGGCTACGCCATCTCTCCTATCGACCTGATTCCGGATTTTATCCCCGTGCTGGGCTACCTCGACGATGTCATCCTGCTGCCACTGGGGCTGGCCCTCGTGAGGAGGCTGATCCCGGCCGAGGTCATGGCTGACGCTCGCGCCAGGGCCCAGCAGCAGACTAGCGCCCCGCGGCCGAGAAGCGTGGCAGCGGCGGTCTGTGTCATACTTGTGTGGATCGCGTTCGCCGCGGCCATGCTGTCGCTGGCCTTGCGCCCGCGGTGAAGTCCCCATATCGCCGAGGACAGGGTATCCTGCCGGTCGGCGCAAGGAGCTAGCAATGCTGATCTTCCAGTCCATCATCCTGGGACTCGTCCAGGGCCTGGCTGAGTTTATCCCCATCTCGAGTTCGGCCCACCTTGTGATAATCCCCTGGCTCTTCTCCTGGGACAACCCGGTGCTCAGGGGGCTGACCTTCGATGTCTCCCTCCACCTCGGTACCCTCCTCGCCCTGTTAGCCTTTTTTGCGGCTGACTGGTGGCGCCTGGCCCGGGCCTTTGTGGGCAGTATCGCCGAGAGGAAGATCGGGCAGGACCCCGACCGCAGGATGGCCTGGTTCCTGATCGCTGCCTGCATCCCCGGTGGGATCGCCGGCGTTGCCCTTGAATCCCGCGTGGAGGAGCTCTTCCACCCCGGTGGGCAGATCACCCCCTCGGCGATGCTCTGGATGGCCTTCTTCATCGCGCTGCTCGGACTCCTCCTCCTCCTGGCCGAGGAATTCGGCAAACGCGCCCGCAAGTTCGAATCCATGCGCTGGAAGGACGCCCTCCTCATCGGTTTCGCCCAGGCCCTCGCGATCTTCCCCGGTGTATCCCGCTCCGGTTCGACCATAACCGCCGGACTGGCCCTCGGCCTCGAGCGTCCAGCTGCTGCGCGATTCTCCTTCCTCCTGTCTGCGCCGATCATTGCGGGCGCGGGCGCGAAAAGCCTCTATGAATTGGTCAAATCCATCACGTCCGGGGCCATCCCCCAGGGCGAGCTCATCCTCTTCCCTATCGGCTTCGTCGTCGCCGCGGTGACCGGCTGGTTCTGCATCAAGTTCCTCCTGGCCTATCTCCAGAAGCACTCGACAAAGATCTTCGTCTGGTACCGATGGGCGCTCGCACTCCTGGTCACTGCAGTCGCCCTGCTCCGGAGCTGAGAGTCGTCCGCGTGAAACCGATTGCAGGGAGGGTTCCGCAGGAGCCTTGTGCTGCGGCCGCCGGAGACGGGGCCGCTGCGCTCGGCCGCGATTTTGCGCGCATCCTGGATTCGGCCGTCGACTGGATTGCGCTCATGGACCGCGATGGCAGCTACCTTGCGGCGAGCCGCAGCTACATTGCGGGCAACTTCAGGCCTGGCGTCAGCGAATACATCGGGAAGCGTGCAGAGGAGATCCTCATCCCCGCGTCAGCCGCCCGCGAGAACGAGGCACGGACGAGGCTTCTCGCCGGGGACGAACTGCCCCGAGACGAGGAGATCCTGGTGACGCTCCAGGACGGCAGCCAGCGTCGGATGTCCTTCACGCGGCAGTTGTTCAGGGATGGCGACGGCAACCATGACGGCATCCTCGTGCAGGCCAGGGATGTAACTGCCCTGGCGGCGAAGGAGGAAGAACTCACGCGGGCCAGGGAGGAAGCCGAATCCGCCAACCGCGCCAAGAGCAGCTTTCTCGGGAACATGAGCCACGAGATCCGGACCCCCATGAACGCGATAATCGGCCTCGCCCACCTTGTCCAGCGGGACATCACCGACATGCACCAGCGCATGCAGCTCGCAAAGATCGACACGGCGGCCCAGCACCTCATGGACCTCCTCAACGACATCATGGACCTGACCAAGATAGAGTCAGGGAAGCTCCAGCTCCAGGAAACCGATTTCGAGGTCGAGCGCATGCTGGAGGACATCTGTAACCTCATCGCAAGCAGGGCAGAGTCGAAGGGCCTGGAAATCATCATGGATTCACCTGCCCTCCCCACCCTCATCCACGGGGACGGCATCAGGCTCCAGAAGGTCCTCCTCAATCTCATCAACAACGCAGTCAAGTTCAGCGAGGCCGGGAGCATCGTGCTCCGCGCGCGCCTGCTTTCCTCCGATGGAAACGGCCATCTCCTCCGCTTCGAGGTTTCCGACGGGGGTATCGGGATTTCCGGCGAGCAAAAGCTCCGCCTCTTTCTCCCCTTCGAGCAGGCAGACGGTTCGACGACGCGAAAATACGGCGGCATGGGGCTTGGACTCGCGATCTCACGGCGCCTGATCGAGTTGATGGGAGGGAAGATCGGGGCAACAAGCGAGCTCGGAAAGGGAAGCACCTTCTGGATCGAAGCGCCCTTCGGGACAGCCCGCAGAGTGACGCCAACCGAGCCGGAAGTCAGGGGTATGGCAGGCTTTCGCGCCTTTGTGGTCGATGACCTCGAGGCAGCCAGGGTCGTGATTGTAGGCATGCTCGAAGGCCTTGGCTTCGAGGTCGGCTCGGCTCCGGACTCTGCCGCCGCCCTTGCCCGTCTCCAGGAAGCCGATGCCGCGGGATGCCCCTTCGACCTCCTCCTCACGGACCTGCGCATGCCCGGGATCGACGGCCTCGAGCTCGGAAAGCGGCTCTGCGCCTTGCCGATTGCCCATCGGCCCCAGGCGATCCTCATCACCCCCTACAAGGGCACTGTCATGAGGAGTACTCTCGCCGAGTCGGGCTACAGCGTCTCCCTCGAAAAGCCACTGACCCGCTCGCGCCTCCGCAGCAGCATCCAGGGCGCGCTCGGAGAGCATTCCGCAGAACCTCGGACAGGGGAAGCCCAGGCCTGCCGCGATGCAGGGCCAGATATCGGGCCACATATCAATACAGCCCCTGTGCCTGTGGCCGGACCCGGAGTCGACTTCATCAGGGATGGCGGGGTAGCAGCGCCCACAGGACAGCTGCCAGAGGCAGCGGGGCTTCGCACCTCCATCTCCCCCGAGGACAGGTCCAGCATCGCGGCCAAGGCGGCGCGCCTCGACGCCCTGCTCGCCGGGAACGACCTTGCGGCGGTCCAGGCCTACCAGGAAGACCACCGGCTCTACCGTCGCGCCTTCGGACCAGGGGCCAGCACCCTCTACCAGGAGATAGAATCGTTCAATTACGACAAGGCACGGGCCATCCTGCGCCAGGCCTTGGAAAGCCTGCCAGGGACCTGATACTGCCCAGTCGTCGCCGGCAGATCCCGATGCACCCGGACTGCGGATGGACATCATGCACCACAGCAGGCTTGAGAATGCCTCAAACCCTGTCGATAGATTGGGCAGGCGGCCTCCTGCCCTGGCGTATGCTCTTGCATGCGTGGCGACAGCATCCGAAACTTGGAACTGGAGCTCATGAAAGCCTGAGCAGGCACGGCTGGAATCGAGGAGAGACAATTGACGATCTTGGCCATCGATGACGACCAAACTCAGATCGAGCTGCTCAAGACCTTTGTCGCCACCTTCGACTACCCAAAAATAGAATATCTGTCCGCCATGTCCGTTGCGGAGGGCATCAAGATCGCCTCGGAGCAGGTGGTCGACCTCGTACTCAGCGACCTCTACCTCCCTGACGGTACTGGTTTCGATGTCCTGGCCAAGATGAAGGAGCTCAGTCCCGTAATCGCCGTAGTCATCATGACCTCCTACGCTGACACGGGCGAGGCAGTCCGGCTTCTCAAGGGAGGAGCCGACGACTACCTCGTCAAACCGACCAAGATCGACGCAATCGAGCGGATCATCCTCCGCATCAACGAAAAGCTCGCCCTCCAGCGCGAATCCCTCCTCCCTCCAACCGATGGGCCAGCCTCCTCACAGGTGGTTGTCGGCATCGTCTACAAGAGCGAGGCCATGGCGGAGGCCCTGAGCATCGCAGCGCGCGCCGCACTGAGTTCAGCGACCGTCCTTCTCATGGGAGAGAGCGGCACAGGCAAGGAACTCGTGGCTCGATTCATCCACGAGCGCAGCGGCCGCAGCGGTGCCTTCGTTGCCGTCAGCATCTCGGCCCTGTCGGAATCCCTCATCGAGAGCGAGCTCTTCGGGCACAGCAAGGGCGCCTTTACCGACGCGAGCAGCGACCGAATCGGGCGCTTCGAAGAAGCCGATCACGGAACCCTCTTTCTCGACGAGATAGGGGAAATCTCCGCCATGCTCCAGGTAAAACTGCTTCGTGTCCTCCAGTTCGGGCAGATCCAGCGGATCGGGGAAAACCGGACGAGAAACCTCGATGTGCGCATCATCTCTGCCACCAACAAGAACCTGGCCCGGATGGTCGAAGAAAACAGCTTCCGCCGGGACCTCTACTATCGCCTCAATGTCATCGAGATCAACATTTCGCCGCTTAGATCGAGGAAGGAAGACATCCGCTTCCTCGTGGACCACTTCATAGCGACCTATTCAGGCAGGGATGGAAAGAATGTGAAGGGCATCACCCGCGAGGCCCTCGACCGGCTCTTCCAGCATTCCTTTCCCGGCAATGTGCGCGAGCTTGAAAACGCCATCGAACGAGCCATTGTCCTCTGCCGGGGAGAGTTCATCCGCGTCCAGGACCTGCCACTCACCATGACAGGGGAAGCCGACTCCGCCACCACCAACGCGCCACCCCCGGCCTCCGACTACAAGACGGCCATGCACGACTTTGAAAGCACTATCATCGAACAGGCCCTCCAGCGCTCCAGCGGCAACCGGAGCGCTGCAGCCCGGGAGCTCGGAATCACCGAGCGCCACCTCCGCTCCTGCCAGAGCCGTCTTGCGGGGGCGAAAGAAGAAAGCGGTAAGGATGCTCCATGAAAGCTGTCGCCCGTTTGGGCGAACACATCGACTGATTGGACGGCTTTTCAGCAGCTCAGCCGAGACAGAGTTTCCACTGGCCTCGTAATTCACTATCGCAATACGAATAATAAATAGCTCCGAAAAATACCGACCTTGGCACGGAATGTGCAACATATGAATCATAGATGCCCAGCGATCCTGGGCAAGGAGGATTCAATGAATTCCAGCAGAACAACTAGACGTATTGCAATAGTCGCCCTTTTCCTGATCGCGGCGTTTGTGCCGGTGTTTGCGGCCAATCCCGATACCGCTACTATTACCGTAGTGGGCCATGTAACACCGTCTATTTCCATTACAGCTACCTATATTCCTGGTCTTGACCTCGACATCATGCAGGGTGCCGATAAGGTAGCCATAGCCAATGTGACGGAGTTTTCCAATTACAAAGGTGGCTACGCTGTAACATTGGGGAGCACTAGAGGATGGAAGCTGGGTCAGACGACTAGCGGCAGCGGTACTGAATCTTGGGCCTATACGCTCTATTATGGCACGGTCGGTGGAACAAAAAACCCAGTTACGCTTCCAACAACCGGAGAGGCGACCCTGACCGCACAGACGGGAACCAGCGGAAAGAGTTCAGGCGGAGGCACTGCAAAGGTACTTTACATCTCTTTTCTACCCCCTACAAATAGTGACACGCTTAATGCCGATACTTACAATGATACGTTGGTGTTCACGATCACAGGTACCTGACAGGAGTTGACTTGATGAACAAGCTGCGCGCCTTGGCGATGAGTGTGGCCCTTGTGGCCGCTGTCGGAGGCGCGCATGCCTTCACCCTTGAGCCGATCATGACGCTGCTCGCCCCCTCCGGGGCGGGCAGCGTTGTTACATTCCGGGTCAAGGGAGACGGGCAGAGCCGGGTTGCCATCAGGTTCCGCGTCATGACGAGGGATATGCAAGTTGACGGCAGCGAGGTAAACACTCCTGCCGACGCCCTTTTCCTTGTCTATCCGGCCCGGGTGGTCGTCGAGCCCAATGGCCAGGCTGCCGTCAAGGTTCAATGGAAGGGGCCAGCCAAACTCGATGCCGAACGCTGCTTCCGTTTTGTCGCCGAGCAGGTACCCCTCGATACCGGAGCTCAGGGCTCAGGAATCAAGATCATGTTTAAATACATAGCATCTCTCTATGTCGGCGGCTCCTCATTCGCTCCTTCGGTGAAGGTGAAGGTAGTCGGGGCGATGAACGCTGAAAAAGCCAGCGGCTTTTTAGTCGAGATCGCGAATTCGGGGAGTCGTCATGTCGTCCTCGGCAATCCTAAGGTCACAATCGGTAGCGCACAGATTGTCCTGGGAGAGGCTGAACTCGGAACCCTTGCCGGGACTAACTATCTCCCTGGCCGTTCCCGGAGTCTGTTTATCCTGAAGGAAGGGGCCGTCGAGGGACAGCCCTACGACTCGACCCTGGAGTTCGAATCGGTCTATTAAGCCCTTGACCACCCCCCTGTTTCGTACAATAATACATACACTCACATCTTCTCTCGCTTTGGACAGTGGAGTTCGCGGTGAAAGCCTATCGAAAGCGCCTTGTAGCGCTTTCAGTTATATCCGTTTTGGCATGGTTTCCCTTGGCCGCGGCAAACACGGCCTCTGCCACCTTGGTGGTCAGTGGAACTGTGCCCCAATCCATTTCGCTTACCGCCAGCCGTTCTATCAATTCAAGCGCAGTAGTCGAAAGCGCTGCCAAGAAAGTTCACATCGCGACCCTGACAGCCCGCTCAAATTGCGACCGCCGCTTTTCCCTCTCCGTTTCCAGCCAATGGCGACTGAGCGGAGCCCAGGACATCATCCCCTACAGCTTGACAATCAACAACAAATCCTTTGACAAGGATGGGACATTCTTTACGAACGACGGCACGATTGGCTACTCGGGAACCTCGATGGCCGTCCTTATCAGCACAGATCCGGCCAGCGACCGCCTGATTACTACTGACAGCTATTCCGACACGATAATCTTTACCATCACCGCCCTTTAATGCGACCGCAGGCAGATCGCCAGCCATAAAGGCGCCGTCTGTCCCACGTCATCCCCCCAATCAGACTGATCCTGTCCACTAATCCCTGCATGCCCTCGCCCTGAACGTCGAGGATCTTCGCCCGTTCGGGCGAAGAACTGGCAACTGCGGACAGATTTTCTACAAACCCTGGAAATATATGGTTATATTATATAGAGTTATATTTCTTTCTCCATATTTGGTTTTTTGGCACATTACTTGCAACTATATTTGTAGTTACTAGAAGTCGATCTGTTATGGAGGTATTCAATGAAGTCAACTACCCTTTCTTCCCGAATTGCCCTTGTTGTTCTGGTGATCTTTGCAGCCTGTGTGCCAAGCTTTGCTGGGACCTCTGGTGATCTGGCCCTTTCCGGGACCGTCGCG
The DNA here is from genome assembly GCA_903821875.1 of uncultured Spirochaetota bacterium. Taxonomy (GTDB): domain Bacteria; phylum Spirochaetota; class Spirochaetia; order Treponematales; family Rectinemataceae; genus CAIJMU01. Next base: position 35,550 of record CAIJMU010000153.1, on the reverse strand, counting down.
CAGGTCATTAATTTAACAATAACTCCCGACACAGCCAACACAACAAGTCTTCCGATCCTTGCCGGTACTGGGGCTGCTGGCCTCAAGATCGCCTCACTGGTTGAACTCTCAAACGTCAAGGCGGGTTACACTGTAAAGGTCACAAGCATCAACGGCTATAAGCTGGTTCAGGCCTTTCAGTCCGTTGCTAGCGGTGGAGATTCAGTACCCTATACCTTTATATACAACGGAGTAGCTATCACTCCGACGGGTACCGTTACACTTACTGAGACTGGTACGGGCGGAAAATCCGTAGCAGGTGGAACAAGCAAAGACCTATCGATAGTCTTTGGTGCTAGCACCATCCTCAATGCCGATAGTTACAGCGACACACTGACGATCACGATCGCAGGAAAGTAGGAGCAAGCAGCAATCCTAGTGCTCCTGCACTCCGTCGCAACAAAGGTGGCCGTTATGGCCACCTTTGTCATTGGTGCCGGGGACAGAACCGAGCAAGCTGTGGCCGACCTCGTAGTGGATGGACATCCCCTACAGGTCGGTCAAATTTATTGGTGGGAACGGTAATTAGCACCCATCACCGCCTGGTATTCAAGCCTGTGTCGCGCTAAATTTAACATAAGGGTTGGTGGCACTAGGGCCCGCCCGATCTGCTATCACCATGATAATCCGCTGAAGGGGGGTGGCTACGAAAGCTGTAACAGTACCGGAAGACGGGCTTAGGTGCGTCTTCGAATTCGGTACGATAGCCGCAAAAAACGCGGCTGATGGAGATGGATCATGAAGCCTCGCTCGAGATGCTCGCTTTCGGTCACGATGGTCTGTCTCGTGCTTCTGACCTCCATGGCGGAACTCAGCGCAGCCTCCCTGACCTGGACTATCGATACCACCCGGTCGGTCACCTATTCGCCGGATTCCACATCCCTCGTCGCCTGCCATGTCAATGTCACGTACAAAAGTACAGGAACCACCTACACAGCCGGAAATCGTTATTGTATCATCATTTCAGCTGCCACAGTCTCTCCCACCACTACCCCAGCCTTGAGCTACTCAGCCTGGGCGCCCACTATGGGAGTAAACCAGCTCAATATTGGCGCAACACCCAGTACCCTGACCCAGGTGCTCTCTGGCTCCTTTCCGAGCAACACAGCCACTGGCACGGTCCAGTCATATTCCTTCGATTTTGTCCTTGCCAACTCGACCTTCCCGAATCCCAGGACATACACGGTTTCACTCACTGAAAAACTCTACCCAAGCTGCAACAGTTTTCCCACCCTGGGGGGAACCCCTTCAACGAAAACTCAAAGTATCTCTGTCATCGTGCCCAACAGCTATGATGTTTCAGTGGTACCGACAGGCGGCGCATTTTTGACAACGACCACGAGCCAGCCCCTCGATTTTGGCACACTGGCCAGCGGAACGACCCTCGGTGCGGACATCCTCGTTCGCTCCAATGTAGGTTACAGTCTTGCCCTGACTTCACCAAACAAGGGCGTCATGAGCAATGGAGTCGACACGGTGCCCTATATCCTCAAGTTGGGAGTGACCACCAAGAGCCTGGCAACGGGGAGCACCACCCTCGCAAGCCGTGCAGCTAAAAACAACACTAAGGTACCTCCCCAGACCAAGTATCCCATAACCGCTACTATCGGAACCTTGCCAAGCAATCTCTCATCCGGGACCTACACCGACACCCTGACCATCACACTTACCTCTCCCTAGGTTAGGCTCGACTGCGGGATGCAACTCGCACGGCATTTCGCCCATTTAGGCGAAATGATTCGACCGAATGGGTTGCCACACAGTGCCGAGACAGAAACAGAATTCCAGAAAGATGGTCAATTCTTTACCTAGAAGCAGTTTGCAATAAAACTTATATTACTCAGGGACTTTGGCACGGAATGTGCTTCATAGGATTTGCAAGAGTTGTGCGATACAAAGCAAAGAAGGCTTCCTGGCCGAGCGTAGACGTGGCCAATTCATCAATGTGGGTACATTGAAACAAGTCCGGAGGTCGGAAATGAGAGTGGGTCGAAAGCACCTTGTGGTGCTTGGATGCATGTCCATTGTGGCAAGCATTCCCTTGCTCGCAGCGAACGCAGCCACTGCCACACTCGTGGTGAGAGGTACGATTTCCCGATCGGTTTCCGTCGCGGTCAGTGGTTCAGGCAATACAAGCCTCGCCTTGGAAAGCCCCCTCAAGAAGCAGCAAATTGCTACTCTGACAGCCTTCGCCAATGACAACCAGGCATTTTCGCTCTCCGTTTCCAGCCAGTGGCGCCTGAGTGGAGCACAGGACAATATTCCCTACAGCCTGACGATCAACAACAAGACTCTGGATAAGGATGGGGTATTCTTTTCGAGCGACGGCAAGAAAAGTTCCTCCGAAGCCGCGATGGCGGTATTCATCAGCACAGATCCTCCCACCGACCGCCAGCTTCCAGCCGACACCTACTCCGACACGATAACCTTTACCATCACTGCTCCCTGAGGTATCCAATGAAGTCGATGTGCATTTCGTACCGCATTGTCCTGCCTTCGCATGGACATCACGCAGCCCGAAGGTGCTTGCTCTCTGCGGCCCCAGTGGCCTCATACTAAGCGTCGGAATTTGCGGCTATATTCTGACGATAGCGATTGGGACGAGCCAGGAGGTTTATACATGGGACGACTGCGCGCCGTTGCAGCCTTGGTGGTCATTCTGGCCTCCATTGAAGTCGGCGCACAGGGCACAACCGAGCAAGCGTTAGCCGACCTCGTCGTGGATGGAGAGCCTTACGGGTCGCTTGAGTTCATAGTAGGGAGCGATGGTGCTGTGTTTATCTCCACGAGCCTGCTGGCAGAAAGTCTCAGAGACCTGCTTACACCAGGTTTATTCAAAAAACTTTCATCCGACGATCACCTTCTGACAATTGGAGAGTGGTCTTCCTTCGGTGTCCAGATCAGCTACGACAGCGCATCATTGATCCTGTCGGCCAGGCTTTCGCCATCCATCATACAGCCCGTTGTTCTGCGCGCCCGCGAAGCTGCTTCTGTCCAGCACGGTCAGGCACGCTTCGCAAACTCCCCCTTTTCAGCCACAGTTGGCTTTAGCGCTGCGATAGATCCCACGGCGACCTGGGATGGAAAGATGGACTGGTCGGCGATGGGCCATGTTTCTCCCGCCCTCTATTTTCTCGGACTCGTCCTGGAGGGGGATGGATCTGCGTTCATCAACCCGCTGGGTTCTTCGATGGAGTGGAACTCGGCTAACCTGGTCTACGATTTTCCCTCCGGTGGCTTTAGCCTCAAGGCCGGAATGGTTTCAATCAATCCAATCTCATTCCAGCCGGGCCACCAGCTATTCGGCCTTGCCCTGGGCAGGCAGGATGGCATGCCGGGTTCGCTCACGCCCTACGGCACGGTTCACAGCGCATTTCAAATCATGTCCCGAGCCAAGGTCAAGGTCTACGTCGATGGCATCCTTACCCGCCAGGTCACGCTGCCAACGGGCAGCTACCACCTCTCAGACCTGGCCTTGGGAACAGGCCTGAACGAGGTAGTCCTGGAAATAGCCGAAAACGGCTACAAACCGCGGCGTGTCGTGCTCGGCATACCCTTCGATCAGGAAATCATCGGGCCGGGACTCTGGGACTACTCCTTTGCCGCCGGCACCTTGAGGGATGACTATTTAAAGCCCCTGGCCTCGGGCCACCTGGCCTATGGAGTCCTGCCCAACTTCATGCTCGGGCTTGACGCCCATGCAGATACCTCAATCTTCATGGGTGGCGCTTTGGCGATCGCCGCGACTCCCCTCGGGACCTTCGGCCTTTCGGGGGATCTGGCCGCCAATCCTGCCACCTACCTCAATGTTTCAAAGGCTACCTATGCCTTTCGGGCCTTCTGGCGGTTCTCATCCTTTTTTTCGACCTACATCCCCCGACTTGGCCTGGCCCTCGACTACAAGGGTCCTGGCTTTTCTGCTTTCGGGACTGCAACTACCCGATCCGCCCGAAGCATCGACCTCTCTGCCCAGTTCGGCCAGAGCCTGCCTGCTGGTCTGGGAAGCTTTTCTCTGAACGGCGAGGTAAGCGCGGGATCCTATAGCCTTGCCTCGCTCTCCGCCTGGTCGCTGAGCCTCGGCTACAGCCTGCCCCTGGCTTCTTCAACGGCTGTCAGCATAACGGGAGGCTACAGCTGGACTCTCGCGGGCGGTGGCAGTCCTCAAGCATCGATATTGCTCGTTGTCGCACCGAGCGACAGGCGGGGCCTGACCTACCAGCGAAACATCCTCACCGGCTCCGATTCCGTCAATCTGGGCTTTGGCCTGGGCGAGAACGGCTCCGCCACGCTGCAGGCCCAGAATCTCGTGGGCGGTCTGGGAGAAACGCAGATCAGCACGAGCGCAAACGGCCGCGGCAATCTCGCTGGGCTCTCTGGCCTTGTCTCCATCAGTCCGCCGAGCCCGACCGCCAAGGGAACTATCCATGGAAGCCTGGGCCTGACGAGCTCCCTCGTCTTTGCCGACGGGTATTTCGGGTTGACAGGAGCTTCCTCGAGCGCCCTTGCCCTCCTGGTGCCAGGCCCCAACCTCCGGGGCCAGCCGGTGGAAGTCAGGCCTGCTTTCGGCTCTGGAGCCCAGAGTACCGGGGGCATGACCGCTGTCATTTCCGGCCTGGTCCCCTACCAGCCCTTTGTGGCCAGCGTAGAAATGCCTTCCAGTTCTCCGGACATGCGGCCTGAGCCCCTCTCACTCGAAATCAGTCCGAGCTATCGCTCGGTTGCCATAGTGCGGGTAAAGATGGCCTCGGCAGTCTCGGTGAGGGGAATTCTCCTTGATGAAAAAGGCAAGCCCCTGGCCAACCAGGTAGGCGACCTCTCTGATGACAAGGATGCGACTCGCAATTTCGGGGCCAGCTTTTCCGACGAAAAGGGCTTCTTTGAGTTTTTCGGTATCCCCGCTGGATCCATGGTGATCCGGTGGGGAGGCGGCTACGAAAGTCACATTACGGTACCTGAAGGCGGTCCGGGGTCTGTTTTCGATCTCGGTACAATAATCGCGAAAAAGATCGCAGCAGATGGAGATAGGTCATGAAATTTCGGTCGACGTTTTCGCTTTCTGCAATGGCACTCTGCCTCGTTTTCCTGTCGTCCATGGCGGAGCTGGGTGCGGCAACCCTGAACTGGACAGTCGACAGCACCCAGGCTGTCACCTATTCGGCCGATTCCACCGTATGGGTTACCTGCCATGTCACTGTCACCTATTCAACCCTCAGTTCGAGTCCCAGCTATAGGGCCGGCCGACGCTACTGTATCATCATCTCCGCAGCCTCGGTCTCTCCTACAGCGAACCCAGCCCTCAACTACACAGCCTGGGCACCCAATTACGCAGTCAACCAGCTCTTCATTGGCCCGAACCCGAGCACCTTGACCCAGGTACTCTCTGGAAACTTTCCGAGCGGAACAGCCAATGGTGCCGTCCAGAACTTTAGCTTCGATATTGCCCTGGCCAACTCGACCTTTCCCAATCCCGGGGCCTACACGATTTCCCTTACCGAAAAGCTCTGGCCGAGCTGCAACAGTTTCCCCACCCTGGGCGGAACCTCTTCAACAAAAACACAGCTCATTGCCGTCACCGTGCCCAACAGCTACGATGTCTCGGTGGTGCCCACGGGCGGCTCTTTTTCGGCAACAACCACGAGCCAGCCCCTCGATTTCGGCACCTTGACCGCCGGTGCGACCCTTGGAGCGGACATCCTCGTCCGCTCCAATGTTAGCTACAGCCTAGCCCTGACTTCACCGAATAAGGGTGCCCTAAGCAACGGAATCGATACAGTGCCCTATATCCTCAAGCAGGGAGTGAACACAAAGAGCCTGACAACGGGGAGCACCACCCTCGTAAGCGGAGCGCTCAAGAACAACACGACAGTCCCGGCCAAGTATGCCATCACCGCAACGATTGGGACCCTGGGGGCCGATCTCTCATCCGGTACCTACACCGATAACCTGACCGTGACGCTTACGGCCCCGTAGCTCGGCTCTTCTGGTTTTGTGACCGAAGAAAAACAAGAAAGCCGTCCAACGTGGACGGCTTTCTATCAAGCTAACACTTGCTCCCCCGCGCGGATTTGAACCACGGACCCAGTGGTTAACAGCCACTTGCTCTGCCAGCTGAGCTACAGGGGAAAGTTCTAAGCGGGAGGAAAGTACCCCCAAGGGCGGCGGGTTGTCAATAAGTGCGGAACCTCACTTCTTCTTCTTCACTGGGGCAGGCTTTCTGGCAGAAGGCTTTTGCGGGACCGCGTCGAAGAGCTCGGGTGCCTTGGCTCGCCTGGCTGGGCTTGGCGAGTCCATGCCTTCCGCAGACTCGACCTCCCGGGCGGCCAGGCGGACTCCATTGGCCTTGATACCCTTCACGTCATAGTCGCCGAGGCGGAAATGGCCCTCCAGGCCCTTGATGCGTGGCTTCTTGACATAGCGAAGTGTAATGCTCGCTGCCTTCGCGACAGTGAACCAGAGCACCTGCGAGCCTTCGGAAAGGAGCTGGTAGTCCTTGTTCATGATCCAGCCTTCGATCTGGAAGCGCTTGATGCAGGGATAGCCCGTCGCCCCTTCCTTATACACAATTGAAAAGACCACATCGGCCAGCTCGTCCTTGTCGGCGACTGCTGCGTGGAGCATGCCCTCGTCGACAAAGAGCTTCTCGGGCGCCGGGACGACCGACCAGTAGGCGCTCCGCCTTATGACAAGGACCTTCTCGAAGGAGGAGATGGAGAAGAGGTTCTCGCCTCCGGAGACCGCCGTACCGAGGTAGCCACTCTGCCGGTCGTAGCGGACAACCAGGTCGCGTTTGGCTACCTCGCGGGCATCGACATGCCCGAAGCCCTTGACCTCGGTCTTCCGCTTCCAGGTGGGCCCCAGTTTTTTGGCGATGCCTTCAAGCCACTTGATGGCGTAGTCGACGATGGTCGCCAGGTGCGCGCGGACCTCCTTGAGGCGCGCGTTGAGCCTGGCCATCTCCGCCCTCGCCTTCTCGATGTCGTAGAGGGATATGCGCCTGATTGGTATTTTCAGAAGTCGTTCAACGTCCTCGGCGAGCACCTCGCGCTTTATCTCCTTCTGGAAGGGCGCGAGCCCGTCGAAGACCGCCTTGTTCACGGCTTCCTGGGTCTTCTTGTCCTCTATGCGCTTGTAGACGCGCTCCTCGATAAAGATGCGTTCGAGGGTGCGGGCGTGGAGTTCGTCCTTAAGCTCGCCTTCTTCGATCTTCAGCTCGCGCCTCAGGATGTCGACGAGGCGCTCGGCGTGGTGCCTGACAATCTCGCCCACGCGCATGAGGACGGGCTGCCCCTCCTTGATGAGGAGGAGGTTGCAGGAGATTGACACCTCGCACTGGGTAAATGCGTAGAGGGAGTCCACGACCTCCTCTGCGTAGGTGCCGCGCTGCAGGCGTACCTCTATCTCGGCGGTCTCGGTGGTGAAGTCATTGATCGAAGCCACTTTGATGCGGCCGCTGCGGGCGGCGTTCTCGATGCTCTCGATGAGGCTCTCGGTGGTAGTGCCGAAGGGAATCTCGCGGATGACGATGCGCTTGGGATCGGAGAGGTCAAGGCGGGCCCGGACGCGGACGCGGCCCATGCCCTCGTCGTACTCCGAGGCGTCGACAATGCCCCCGGTGGGGAAGTCGGGCAGGATGTTGAACTTCTTCCCCTTGAGGCAGGCGATCTCGGCCTGGATGACTTCGAGGGGATTGTGGGGGAGTATCCTGGTGCTCATGCCGACGGCGATGCCCTCCGCCCCGATGATCAGTAGTACCGGAAGTTTCGCGGGATAGAGCTCGGGCTCGCGGTTGCGGCCGTCGTAGCTGTCGACCCAGGTCGTGATCTTCGGGTTGTGGAAGACGTCCTTGGCAAGCGGAGTGGCCCGGCACTCGATGTAGCGGGCGGCCGAGGCCTCGTCGCCGGTGTAGAGGTTCCCGAAGTTCCCCTGCCGGTCGATGAAGAGCTCCTTGTTGGCCAATACAACCAATGCTGAATAGATGGAGGCATCGCCGTGGGGATGGTACTTCATGCAGGAGCCGACGATGTTGGCCACCTTGTGGTACTTCCCGTCGTCGGCCTCGAAGAGCGTGTGCATGATGCGCCGCTGCACGGGCTTGAGCCCGTCCTCGAGGTCGGGGATGGCCCTGTCCTTGATGACATAGGAGGCATAGTAGAGGAAATTCTCGTCGAAGAGCTTCTTTACGTAGGCCATCTCTCAATCCTTAGAGGTCGTTCACCAGATTCTGCATGATGTACTCGCGGCGCTCGGGCGTGTTCTTGCCCATGTAGAAGTTGAGCACCTCCGGAACGTTCTTCAGGGTCTGGATGTCGACGCGGACGAGGCGGATGTCCTCGCCGATGAACTGGCCGAATTCCTTGGGGCTGATCTCTCCGAGGCCCTTGAAGCGGGTGGTCTCCGCGCTGGTGCCAAGGGCGGCGAGGGCGGCGTCACGCTCGCGGGCGGAGTAGCAGTAGCGCGTAACCTGCTTGGTGCGCACCCTGAACAGGGGGGTCTCGAAGATGTAGACCCGGCCCTGCGTGACGAGCTCCTCGAAGTAGGTCAGGAAAAAGGTCAGAAGGAGGTTGCGGATGTGGAAGCCGTCGTAGTCGGCATCCGTCGCAATTACTATCTTTCCGTAGCGGAGGCCCTCGATGGTGTTCTCTATGCCGAGGGCCATCATCATGTTGTAGAGTTCCTCGTTCTTGTAGATGGCCGTGCGCTTGCGGGCGTGCATGTTCTCGGGCTTGCCGCGCAGCGAGAAGATGGCCTGGGTCATCACGTTGCGGGCACTCACTATGGAGCCAGCTGCGGAGATACCCTCGGTGAGGAAGAGCATAGAGCCGTCGCCCTCGGGTCCATCGAAGAGATGGCGCTTGCAGTCCTTCAGGTTGGGGATCTTGAGCTCGATCTTCTTCGCGGCTTCCTTGGCTTCCTTCTTGACGACATTGAGTTCCGTACGGAGGCGCTCGTTGGAGACGATCTTTTCCTGGAGGGTCTTGGCAGCGGTCGGGTTGCGGCGGAGGAAGTCGTCGAGTCCGCGCTTCACCTCCTGCATGATCCAGGGTTTGATGTCCGAGTTGCCAAGCTTGTTCTTGGTCTGGCTCTCGAAGATGGGGTCCTTGAGCTTGACGGCTACGGCGGCCGCGATGCCCTCGCGCACGTCCTCCCCGCGCCAGCTCTCCTTGAAGAATTCGTTTACGGACTTGAGGAATCCCTCCCGAAAGGCCGAGAGATGGGAGCCGCCGTCCGAGGTGTGCTGGCCGTTGACGAAGGCGAAGTACTCCTCGCCATACTCTCCGGTATGGGTGAAGGCGAATTCGATGCGGTCGCCCTTCCACCATCCGATTTCGTACAACGCGCCTTCTCCGACTTCCTCGACCAGGAGGTCCTGGAGGCCGTTCTTCGAGGCGTATTCCTTGCCATTGAAGAGGAGGGTGAGCCCCGTGTTGAGGTAGGCGTAGTTCTGGATCCGCCGCTCGACGAACTCCATGTTGTAGGCGTATTCGTTGAAAATTTCACTGTCGGGCACGAACTCCACGAGGGTCCCGTTCTTCTCACGGGTGGTCCCCTGCTTCTTCGACTTCAGGACCCCGCGCTCGAAATTGGCCTCGAAATATTCGCCTGAGCGGTACGACACAACCCTGAAGTTCTCCGAGAGGGCGTTGACCGCCTTGGTGCCGACCCCGTTCAGCCCTACAGAAAACTGGAAGACCTCGTCGTTGTACTTGGCGCCCGTGTTGATGATCGACACGCACTCGATGACCTTGCCCAGGGGGATGCCGCGTCCCCAGTCACGGACGCTTACCAGGGTCCGGCTGACAGGATGAGCGGCCTTGCCTTTGCCCTTGGCTGTAGTCGAGCCAGTCGCTGCAGGCGAGCCGCGCTCGGCGGAAGGCTGCGCTTCGATCCTCACGTCGATGCGCGAACCCGAGCCCATGATGAACTCGTCGATCGAGTTGTCGACAACCTCTTTCAGGAGCACGTAAATACCGTCGTCGGCGTTCGATCCGTCACCGAGGCGACCGATGTACATGCCAGTCCGGAGGCGTATGTGCTCGAGCGAAGAGAGGGTCTTGATCTTCGATTCGTCGTATTTCGCGGTGGTGGCCATGATCTGGTCGGATGCTAGCACGTCAGCCTCATGGGTGAGAAGTCGAGGGAGGAGGCGGCCGAAGGTCGTCGAGCGAATCCCTGAGCCGGCTCTCGACAGGCCCGACTCTCGACAGGCCCGACGAGATGCGCTACCCTACATATGAACATATGAACATATGTTCATATGTTCATATGTAGGGGTGTGTGTGCTGGATGGCCCTAAAATGGGTGTCTGGGCTGGATGGCACAGTGGAGGGCACAGTGGAGGGGCGTATGGAGGATGGCGGCCTTAACGAGAGCCTGGCGATCGGACGGGAGCTGGCACGCGACCTCCTGGTAGAGCTTGCCAGCGCCGATACCTGCGTAATTCCTTCTATCCACAGGACATCGATCGAAACCGCCCGTCTGAGCCTCCTGCCCAAGCCCACAGCAGCCGACCTAGCGGAGGTTTTCAAGGTACTCTCCGATCCCACACGGATCCGCATCCTCTCGGCGCTAGCCGCCAGCGAACTCTGTGTCTGCGACCTCGGAGCCCTCCTGGGCATGGGCCAATCGGCCCTGAGCCACCAGCTCGCCCTCCTTCGAGGCGCCCACGTCGTAAAGAGCCGCCGCGACGGAAAGACCGTCTGGTATTCCCTCGACGACGACCACGTATCGGGACTCCTGGCCCTGGGCGGCGCACATGTAGCCCATGTCGCGAATGCCGCCGAAGCGGGGAGACGGGAATGACGCGCTTCGGCTCCGTCCGCAGGATCCCGCGAGAGCTTGGCCCGGTCTTCCTTGCCGCCGCAATCGCCGCTGCAGGCTACATCCTTGAGTCCACGGGGGTCCTGGAAACCTGGGTGCGTGCCCTCCCCTTCGTGCTGGCCTGGCTCATTGTGGGCTGGCCCGTCCTCAGGGGCGCGGCCCGCAACATCGCGCGGGGCCAGGTCTTCGACGAGCTCTTCCTGATGTCGATAGCCACAATTGGGGCAATCCTGATAGGCGCCTGGGAGGAGGCTGTCGGCGTGATGGCCTTCTATCGCGTCGGAGAATTCCTCCAGGAGAGGGCTACCGAGCGATCACGCGCCTCGATACGCTCGCTCCTGGACCGGAGGGTAGCGACCGCGCGCCTGTATGTCGATGGGCAGTGGAGCTTGCTCGACGCCGGGAAGGTGGTCAAGGGCGACCTCCTCCTGGTGCTCCCGGGGGAGAGCGTCCCGGTTGACGGCACCGTGGAATCGGGTCGCTCCTTCATCGACACGCGCACGCTGACAGGAGAACCAGCCCCGCGTTCCGTAGGTCCCGACTCGGCGATCATGGGCAGCTCCATCGCCCTTGACGGCTCGCTCGAGATCCGGGCTCACGGGACGGTTGCCGAATCGAAGGCAGCCCGCATCATCGACCTAGTCGAGGAGGCCTCGGGACGCAAGGCGAGGACTGAACGCATGGTTACTCGCTTTGCACGCTGGTACACGCCCCTGGTGGTCGGCCTCGCCCTCGCCACAGCCTTTCTGCCGCCCCTCCTCCTGCCTGGACAGAGCCTTTCAGTGTGGGTCTACCGGGCTCTCGTGATGCTCGTGATCTCCTGCCCCTGCGCCCTCGTGCTTTCCATTCCCCTGGGATACCTGGCGGGGCTGGGAGGCACGGCCCGTCGAGGAATCCTTGTGCGAGGCGGTGAGGTACTCGACGCCCTCGCTCGGGTGGACCGCGTTGTCTTCGACAAGACCGGTACCGTCACTACGGGCTCCTTTTCGGTAACCGCCGTCCACGCCGCCACGGGAACCAGCGTGGAAACCCTCCTCAGCGTTGCCGGAAGCGCTGAATCCCGCTCGACTCACCCCCTTGCGCGCGCGATCCTGCACGAGGCCTCACGGAGAAGCCTCGTCATGGCCGGCACCGATCATGGAAGCGAGTTCCGCGAGCATCCCGGCCGTGGTGTCGCCGCCCTGGTCGGAGGCCAATCGGTAGTCGTGGGGAACGAGGAACTGATGGCGCTTGAGGGAGTCAAGGTTCCGGCTCTGGCCATCGCTCCCATCGGTTCCACCGTCGCCCATGTCGCCGTCGGAAAGACCTATGCGGGCTGGATAGCCGCAGGGGATATGACTCGTCCCGAATCTCCGGCTGCGCTCGCTGAACTGCGAGGCCTTGGCGTAGGCAGGCTGTCGATACTGACCGGCGATGCGAGGGGACCGGCCGAGGCAGTCGCAAGCTCCCTGGGCATAGCCGACTGCCGGGCTGCCCTCGATCCCTCCGGCAAGCTCCGCGAATTCGAGATAATACTGAAGGAATGCCCGGTTGACGCCAGGACCGGCAAAAGGCGGAACGCCGTGCTGTTCGCGGGCGACGGGACGAACGACGCCCCCGTGATCGCCCGCGCCGATGTCGGTGTGGCCATGGGTGGGGGCACCGACGCCGCGATAGGGACGGCCGACGTCGTCCTCCTGTCTGACGACCTCGGACGCATCCCGGAGGCGATACGCCACGCGCGGGCGGTAAGGGCCATCATAGTACAGAACATCGTCCTGGCCCTCGGCGTGAAATCGTCCTTCCTCGTCCTCGCTGCCTTCGGAGGGGCGAACATGTGGCTGGCAGTCATTGCCGACGTCGGCGTAGCCCTTGCCGCAGTGCTGAACTCGACGCGGGCCTTTGGCCCGCCGCGCAGCCGCCAGGCCAAAGGCTAGCGGAGGGAGTCGATGATGGCGAGCCCTTCGAGAGCCAGGTCATCGACTTCCCGCGAAGGCGCGAGCGACCTCACCATGTCGCGACCGGCGCCGCGGCCCGTGGCAAGTATCTCGATGGCAGAGGCTGGAAATCCCGGTTCTTCGAGTTCGATCCTGAACAGCACGGAGAGCCTTTCCACTAGCCCCGAGAAGCCATGATAGAGACCGGACTGGATGGAAGCCTGTGTATTCCTTCCGATCGCGCGAAGGGGCGCGGAGGTTCCCACGACCGGCAGCAAGGCAGCTGATTCGTGCAAGCCGCGCGCTGAAACCTCCATTCCAGGCGCTATTGCCGCTCCCAGGAAATCCCCCACGGAGTTCACTGCGGAAAAGACAATCGCATCCGAGAAGTCGATCACGATGCAGGGGCGGGAGGGAATCATCACGCGCGCCGCCACGGCGCAGCAGACGATGTCCGAGCCGAGTTCCTGGGGCAGGTCGCTCCGTATCCTGAGGCCCGTACGCAGGCCCGGTCCGACGACCCTCGCCTCTACGCCAAAGGCAGAGGCCACAGCCGCGACGAGGGGCGCGGTGAGGGCCGGCGCCACGCTTGAAAGGATCGCCCGGTCGACCGCTGACTTCAAGCTAGTTGCACCGATAGCGGATTCGGTGAGGGAAAAGAGCAGGGCGTACTCGTCGGCGCTCCGCCCCTGCGGCATGCCGAAGGAGCGCCGGAGCAGCCAGGTTCCGCCTTCGCGGAATCCCACCGAGACGGACCCGTTGCGCGCATCGAGGGCGAGCAGCATGTCAGTCGCCTTCCCCTGCCAATCGCGCCTTCCCGCCTCGCGACTCCAGTCCTCGCCAGGCAGAGACTACGGCGACAGTGAGAACCGCCGCTATCACTGCTTCCATCACTCCGTTGGCCAGGCCCACCTTGAGCGCAAGCGAAAATGGCACGGTCTTGGGAAACATGAGGGTGAGGGCTCCGAGCACAAGGACAGTGTTACCTATGCTTCCAGCAAGGCCGGCGAAGGCGGCGCCGACTCGTGGAAGACGTTTCGCAAAGGGCAGGTAGACGAGCCAGGCCAGCAGACCGACGAGCACGCGGGGAAGGATGGCCGTCAGCGGGTTCTTGAAAAGGCCGCTGGTATCCTGGACCATGCTGAAGACACCGAAGATCAGGCCGACAGACATGCCTACGATGGGGCCTTCCAGGACGGCCCCGATGATCGCCGGGACTGCCATCACGGTGAGTTCGAAGCCAGGCCCGAGAACCCAGGGAATAAAGCCCAGGCGCGTAGCCCCGAGCACGATCGCAACGGCACCGAGCGCTCCTGCGATCACTATCTTGCGCAGTGGAATCCCGCTGGCCATAAAAACCTCCATACCGGCATGAAAAATCGCGCCGCCTAGGGCAGGCGCCTTCCGAAGGTGAGCCCGAAGGCCATGTCGGCAATCGTAAAGAGGACGATACCGGCCCGGATGAGGTCCTCACCGCGCGCCTTCTTATACGTCGCGTAACGTGTTCTCCCCGCACCGACCCAGCAGCGGGCTTCCATTGCCTCGATGAGGATTTCCGCACGTTCCAGCGTTCGGATCACCAGGGGCACGAAGAGGGGAAGATAGGCCCGCGCCTTGCGGAGCGGATTGATTCCCGAGCTTCCAAAGTCTCCGCCGCGCGAAGCCTGTGCCCGCACGATGCCTTCGAGCTCACCCGCGACGATCGGCACGAAGCGCAGGGCGATGGCGATGATCAGGGCGAATTCATGGGCTGGAAAACCCAGGCGGCCCAAGGGCCGAAGGGAATCCTCCACACCGTGCGCGATCTCGCGCTCTGAAGTGACGCTCGTCAGCAACCCGATACCCATGACGACGGCTGTGAAGCGGAGAAAAAGAAGGGCTATCGCGAGGAGAGCCGCAGAGTGGAGCTGCCAAGGCCCCAGCGTGACCAGTACCGACGATTCCTCCTTGGCCTGCTGGAAGACGAGGGTGAGCAGGGCGATGAAACCCAGGAAAGGAAGGGCAGGGATCACGCTGCGCAGCAGGGAGAGGGGATTCACGCGTGCAGCCAATGCCGCGAGTGCAACAAGCAGACCAAGGAGGAGGGTTCCGGCAACGCCTGTGTTCGCGAAAAGCGCGAAAAAGAACATCGTAATAGCGAAGAATTTAGTCGCTGGCGTCAGATGGTGCACCGGCGAGTCCGACTCGAGGTACTGGCCGACCGAGACATTGCGGAAAAACTCCAGGTCCTTCATGAAGCCTCCAGCTTCGCCAGCTCTGAAGCGAGTTCGAAGGCAAAGGGCCTGCCAACGCCCCATTCGGCCTGGTACGAGTTTCCGAACAACTCATCGGGTGGGCCAAAGGCCACGAGTTCGCCTTTCCGCAGGATGGCAACAAGGTCGGCAAGGGCGGCCTCTTCCATCGAGTGTGTCGAAAAGGCAAGGGTGCTGCCCGCCTCCACGAGTTCCAGCAAAAGCTTGAGAACCAGCTCGCGGCCTTCGGGATCCAGGGCCTGGGTGGGTTCGTCGAGCAAGAGGCCCTCGGGGGCGAGGGCAAGGACACCTGCCAGCGCGAGGCGCCTCCTCTCCCCTCCCGACAAGGCCCGCGACCGGCGGTCCCGGAAATCGTCGAAGGACAGGCCGACGCGCTCCATCGCGCTGCGGACGCGTGCGACCAGCGCCTCTCCCGACAAACCCTGGTTGCGCGGTCCGAAGGCTACATCGTCCCCGGCATACTGTTCGAAGAGAGCCGACTCTGGCCGCTGGATGGCTAAAGGAGCCCGCATGCGGAACCTGCGCAGGTCGGTCCCTGGGGCTGCGGGGTCCTCACCAAAGCCAAGGACCCTACCCTCGCTCGGCCGCGAAAGGGCATTGAGGAGTTGCAGGACCGTGGATTTTCCCGAGCCTGTATGGCCGACGATAGCCAGGAGACTGCCGCGCGGCTGCGAGTAGCTCACAGCGGAAATGGCCCGGCGCTCCATCCCTGTCCCTGACAGATAGGCGTATCCCGCAGCCTCGAGCGCGAAGGCAGGGTCCGGCGACCAACCAAGGCCCGCAGGGGTACTCGTACTAATTGCTTGCATTGAAGCACCCGGCATGCTGCCTGCTGCGACCATTCGCGCGGCCAGGCCCCTCGAGTCCTCCCCGGGGATCGGCGCGAGGCCGGCCTTCCGCGCTCCTCGCGCGGCGGGGGGGAAGCCAGGGCCTCCGTCCAGGGCTTCCAGAAATCTCCCCGGCCCGCCATCGAAGGCGATCTTCCCGCTTTCAAGCCTGATGATGCGATGTGCGCGGACAGCCTCGGTCATGTCGTGGGTAACATGGATGATGGTAACTCCCTCGGCATTGAGACGATCCATCAGCGCGAGGATGGACAGGCGCGAGGGTGGGTCAAGCATGGCCGTAGCCTCGTCGAAGGCAATGCAGCGCGGTCGCATCGCAAGGGCTCCAGCCACGGCGAGGCGCTGCTGCTGGCCGGCTGAAAGGAAGTGCGGAGGGCTTCGACGCTCCTCTGAAAGACCCACGACCTCGAGCGCCTCATCGACACGCCGACCGATCTCGGAGCGACCGAGGCCGAGGTTTTCGGGCCCGAAGGCTACGTCCTCCTCGACTACTGTGGAGACGACCTGATCCAAGGGTGACTGGAAGACCAAGGCGAGCGACGAGCGGATATTCCGCCAATTGTCTGGATTGGAGGCATCGAGACCCGCGACCCGGACGCTGCCTGAATCCGGGACACGGAGCCCTGTCATCAGGCGCAGGATGCTCGACTTGCCAGAACCATTGGGGCCGACTATCGCAAGGTATTCCCCCTCCCCGATGTCGAGGCTGAGGCTATCGACCGCTGGCCTACCAGAGCCGGGCCAGGAAAAGGACAGCTCACGGAACTCGATGAGACTCATTCACACTCCGCGTACCGGCGGCGATGGCCGTCCAGTCGCGGAGCAAATATACAGAAGGAGCGCTCCCGAGGCTACCGCCTTCCCGATCTATGCCTTCAGCACACAGCCGACTGAGGCTGGGCGCGCATGAGGCGGGCATACTCGACGGCGATCCTGGCGGCGAGGGCCGCGTTGTTCAGAACCAGGGCAATATTGGACTCGAGGCTCTCGCCTGAAGTGAGTTCCTTGATCTTGGCCAAAAGGAAGGGTGTCACCTCCTTGCCCTTGACCCGCGCGGTCTGGGCAGCCTTGAGTGCGTCACCGATGGCAGCCTCGATGATGTCGGGGTTCATGGACATGGAAGCTGGAACGGGGTTGGCGACAACGAGCCCGGAGGGAAACCCGAGTCCCCAGGTGGCGATCATGCGCCGCGCGATGCCCTCAGGCTCATCCTCGCGCTCCTCGAGCTTCAGGCCCGAGCGCGCCGAATAGAAGGCCGGCAGTTCGTCGGTACCATAGCCGATGACGGGCACTCCCCTTGTCTCGAGGAACTCGAGGGTCTTTTCGAGGTCAAGGATGGCCTTGGCGCCTGCGCACACGACCGCGACCTGGGTGTGGGCCAGTTCCTCGAGGTCTGCCGAGACATCCCAGCTCGTCTCGGCGCCACGGTGGACGCCTCCAATGCCGCCAGTGGCGAAGACGCGGATGCCCGCCTTTGCAGCGATGATCATGGTGGCAGCTACGGTGGTCGCCCCGTCGAGACCGAAGGCGACGAGCCGTGGGAGGTCACGGCGGCTCGCCTTGATCACGGCCAGGCCGGCCTTGCCGAGGCGCTCGATCTCGGAACGCTCGAGACCGGCCTTGAGGACACCCTCGATGACAGCTATCGTGGCCGGAACCGCTCCGTTCGCGCGGACAGTCTCCTCGACGAGAAGCGCTGTCTCGACATTCTTCGGCCAGGGCATCCCATGCGATATGATCGTCGATTCGAGGGCGACCACGGGCCTGCCAGATGCAAGGGCTTCGGCGACCTCTCGTCCAGTCTCAAGATAGGATTTCAAGCTGAGCTCCTTGTGCGGCTCTCCGGAGACTCTCCGGATCAAGAGCCGGATTGACTGTAGTATCGGCCGCCGCTGCCAGGGCGGCTGCGGTGACGGCCAGCTTCGCTCTTTCCGCCACGGGGACCCCCATGAGGCTCGACCAGGCGAGGGCTGCAATGGCAGCGTCTCCGGCTCCTGAAACATTGATCATAGGAATCTCCGGAGCTCGAACTATAGCACGAAATCGCCCGGCTCGCTCCCTCTGACCTTCCACGAAGAGTCCTTCGGCCCCCAGGGAGATATAGCAGGCGCTATTCTCGCTGGAGCTTGCAGTCCGCCAGGAATCCGCGAGAGCCGAAAGTCCCTGGCGCCCAGGCCCTGACGCGGGATCCCCCCTGAATCCTGCGAGCAGCGCAGCTTCGGCGCGGTTCGGCTTGATGAGGTCGAAGCATGAAAGGACGGATCGTGCCCTACCTGCCTTGGCAACCGATACGGGGTCATAGGCCAGGAGGGGACGCTTCCTTCCCTGCAGCGCCAGTACGCCGCCGCGGCCATAGCGCCGGGCGAGGGCCTCGATGGAGGGCGCAGGGAGGTTGGCATCCAGTACCAGAAGGTCTGCCCTGTCGAGGGCCTCAAAACGCTGCTCGATCAGCTCTGGCGTCAAGCTGTCGATCGCATCCATGTCAGAGACCGCCGCCACGAGGCGCCCCTCTGGATCGAGGAGACAGAGATAGGTAGGGCAGCGTCCGGACTCGAGCCGGAACGATAGCGAAAGATCGATGCCGAGGGCCCGGGTTGCCTCCGCGAGCCTGAGTGCGCGTGCATCTCCCGCAATGACCGTCAGGAGGGAGACCTCGAGCCCGAGACGCTTCAGGTTCTCTGCGATGTTCCGTCCAACCCCGCCCGAACTTTCCACCACCCTCCCCGGGTGTGAGTCGGCGGTTAAGCCGACTTCGGCGGTTAAGCCGACTTCGGCGGTTAAGCCGACTTCGGCGGTTAAGCCGACTTCGGCCGTTAAAGTTAAGCCGACTTCGGCCGAGAGGCCGACTTCGGCGGCCCTCCCCTGTATGTCGAGGTTCATACCCCCGACGACAACCGCCATCCATCCATTCGCCTCGGACATTGCCCGCTCCTTGAATTGAAGTCCTGCTTGGGCTAGAATACCGCCATTCCGACCTCCTTGACTGATGTGGAGACCCTCGAACGTGGATGAGATATTCGACCGCTTCGGACGCCTGATCAAGTCATGGGCAACACAGGGCATTGGTGCTGCCCACGGCATCGCTGCTGACCACGGCTCGGGAAAGGTCCACAAGAGCGGTGACGCGGATTTCGACTCGGCCATGAGCGAGCTAGACGACTTTCTTGCCGTTGGCAAAAAAGAAGACTCCGCAGCCCGGGCTGCCAGGGAAGCGAGAGAGCGGGCCCGCGCAGAAGCAGCCGCCAAGGCTGAGGCTGCCGCAGCCCCTGACCCTCGCCTGGTTGCAGCCTACCAGACCATGGGCCTTGCCTTCGGTCGACCCTTCGACGAGGTAAAAGCGAAGTATAAGAAACTGCTGATGCAGCATCATCCAGACCGCCACGCCGGCGATCCTGCAAGCATGAAACGGGCCACCGAGACTTCAGCGCGGATCAATTCCGCCTTTCAGCTCATCGAAACCTGGAACAGCACCGGGAAGTTGCCCAATTGAGCCCTCGACCAAGCCCTGCCCGTAGCAGGGACGCGAAACCGGCCGATCGCTTTGGTCTTTTCCCTCAAGGCGATTCCTGGGACGGCCGACATTCGATGATGAATCCTGAGAGAGGGGAACCAGAGGAATGAACAGCAAGCCGCTCGCCGCATATCGTGAAATCCGGGTCAAGACCGCAAGTCCGGGGCAGCTCGTCGTGATGCTCTACGACGAGGCAGTCAAGCAATGCGACCGGGCCCTCGAATTCCTGGAGCATGACCTCAAAAAACATCCCGAGTATATCGAGAAGGTGAACACTGCCCTCTCCAAGACCCAGGATATCGTGACCGAGCTCATGGCAAGCCTTGATTTCGATGCCGGCGGGGAGATCGCCCAGAACCTCTTCGCGCTCTACGTCTGGTTCAACAAAGAAATCATGGAAGCCAATCTGGTCAAGGACAGGAAGCGCATCCGCACCGTCCGCAACCAGCTCGACGGCCTGAGAAATGCCTGGACCGAAGCCGCCAGAGGCGTCCAGACAGGCAGCCAGAACAGTGTCGGCGTCAACATCGCCGGCTAAGGGAGCAGGAAAAATGGCCGCGCGCCAGGATGGTGATTTTGAGAAGCGGGTGGCTCTCCTCCACCGCCTCCGCGAACTCCTCTTCGATCAGCGCCGCAAATTCGAGCGATACCTTGAGGTCCTTGACCACGAGAAGGGCGACATCGAGTCCGATGACGTTGACCGCCTCGTCGCCCATGTCGAAATCGAGGAAGGCATCGTCTCCGAGATCTATACCTTCCAGAAGGCCATCGATCCCCTCGAGGAACTCTACCGCGCTGCCCTGCCAGCGGGAGATCCCGCCGGCCGTGAGGTGGGTAGCCTCCGTTCCTCCCTCCAGGATCTCCGCAAGGAAGTCCTTCGCCGCAACGAGGAAAACCGAAGCCTACTCCGCACCCGCATGGAGGATGTGCGCCTCCAGATACTGACTAACCGCAAGGCCCTCGGCGCGCGCCGGGTCTATAGCAACGAAGAGCGGGGAACCATCCTCGATCTCGGCGCCTGAGACAGACAGCCCAATAAAAGATTGCACCGCCCGCGAGGGCGGTTTTTTTTATCCACAAGCACGGTACCTGGCCCTTCGGACAGAGCGCAGGCTGACGCGGCGAGCACATATCCGACATTTCGGGATACAAATCCCGTTTTGCCTTGACATTTCGGGAGTCTATTCCATTATTGTCCTATGCTTCGTGACCTTGCAGCCCTGATCCACCCCGATCTTTCCCGAAATATCGTGCTCATCACCGGGCCCCGCCATTGCGGCAAGACCTCCCTGGCGAAGAACCTGGGACTTTCCACCCAGCATCTCGACTACGAAGACTGCGAACATCGTGTCACTATCCGTGACCGCAGCTGGGATCGCAAGAAAGAACTCATTGTCCTGGATGAACTCCACAAAAAGCCTGAATGGAAACAGTACCTGAAGGGCCTGTATGACCTCGAAGGCATTCCCCCAGCCATCCTCGTCACCGGGAGTGCGAGCCTTGAAATCCATCGAAAATTGGATGACAGCCTCACTGGGAGCTTTTCTGGGCGCTTTTTCCTGTATCGCCTCCATCCCTTTGATGTGCGCGAACTATCCAGCCAGATGGAGCCGCAGGAGGCATTGGAACGGATCCTCAGGGTCGGAGGCTTTCCCGAACCCTTCCTCGAAAATGATGGCAGCATGTACAGTCGCTGGAAGAAATCCCACATGGACATCATCCTCCGCCAGGATCTCCTCGACCTCGTTACCGTCTCGGACCTCCACTCCATGGAGCTCCTCATGGATCTCCTGCGAGAGAGGGTCGGGAGCCCCCTGTCCATCGCCGCCCTGGCCCGGGACCTCCGGAAGGACGCCAAGACGGTAAAACGCTGGCTCGGGATCCTCGAGAACCTCTATGTGGTTTTCCCTGTCCGTCCCTGGCACCGGAACCTCGCCCGCTCCCTGCTCAAGGAGCCCAAGTACTATTTCTACGACACAGGTCAGGTTGCAGACAGTCCAGGTCCACGCCTCGAAAACGCGGTAGCCTGCAGCCTGCTCAAGGCCCTCCACTATTTCGAAGACCGGGATGGCAGCGAGCGCTCTCTCCACTACCTCCGAACGCGCGATGGGCGCGAGATCGATTTTGCCATCGTCAAGAGGGACATGGTGAGCCACCTCATCGAGGTGGGGATCTCCGGCGAGAAGCTCTCGCCAGGTTTTGCGCAACTGGGACCTTCTTTTCCTGACGCAAAACGGATACAGCTGGTGCTGGCACCAGCGCGCAAAAAGACCTGGTCCACCGGTGAGGAGCTGCACCAGGCGGCAGAATGGCTGGCTGGCCTGATAGTGTAGAGGCTGCCCTAGCCGCAGCCGCAGCCGACCCCGAGGAAAACTCTACTCATTATCTACCCGGTTCCGCCCAGATCCGGGAAAATTGTTCCCCAGCCCGGCACGGCGGCACAATCGCGGGCCTGCCCAGCAGCCATCTCCCTTATGCAATCTTCTTTTTATTTTTATGTATTATATAGCTTTATAATCTACTATGAGTTTTTTCTTCAGCATTCACTATCCTTGGCACAGATCGTGCTTTATTCATGGCATGGGGTCGTTGACCCCGGCGCAGTAGCGCCAGACCAGCATCCGTAACGTCGATGCGCGAACAGCGATCGACAGGGAGACAACATGAATCGCACAGCAGTAGTCGTAATGATCGGTTTGATCAGCGCTGCCTCGGTGGTGGCCCAGCCCATGGTGCAGAGCCCTCAAGGGGCCCAGACCCAGACCATCACCAAGGCGGACGGAACCCTCGCCTTCGTCAATGGCATGATCGCCGTCAAGAGCAAGGACAAGACCTACTACGTCGGAGG
Organism: uncultured Spirochaetota bacterium; assembly: GCA_903821875.1. Taxonomy (GTDB): domain Bacteria; phylum Spirochaetota; class Spirochaetia; order Treponematales; family Rectinemataceae; genus CAIJMU01. The sequence goes on along the minus strand of CAIJMU010000153.1, from coordinate 13,321 downwards.
GCTCCAGCAGCTCTTCGGCTTTGTCGATGGGCTGAAAGAGGGAGCGACGGTCTCGGTTGAAGGCTACGCCACGAGCGTCTCCCTGGCCCCCGAGTACGCCTTCATGCATGTCACCAAGCTGACCTTCAACAAGAAGGAATATGACCTGAGCCAGGCTCGGGGAAAGGGCATGGGTCAGGGTCGCGGCCATAGGATGATGGATGGCCAGAGCCAGGGTCGGCCCATGATGGGCGGGCAGGGCCAGGGTCCCGGCAACAATTGCGGGAACTACGGCCCCATGAGCAATCGCGGCTAGGAAGCATCCTGACCGCTTCGCGGATGGCGCGGGAAGCTCACCCTTCCCGCGCCTTTTTGATATAGTCGGCATAAGGGGGATGCAGTGGACAAGCGAGACAGGCCCGCAGGCACGGAATCGTGGCTGAGGCTCGGCTTCGGACTCATTGCCCTCCTCTTCCTGGTCCTTGTTGCAGCCGCCCTTGTGCTCCTCAGCCGCGCCAACCAGGACTATGGCCAACTGACCATCGACCGGCAGGCGGCCCAGGCCGCTGCCGCCATCGAACCCTGGCTCGTCGCCCCCCAGCCGGAGCTTCGCCTTCCATTCAGGGCCACCTCCCCCGAAGAACTCAAGACGGGCCTTCCTGAGGTCATGGAAAACGTCCTCGGACTCGGTGTCTTCACCGGGAGGGACGGGTATGTCATAGCCTGGGGAGAGGAGCTGCCCGACCCCGGCGAGCTCCTGGGAAGCAAGAATGGACAGAGCGTCCAGCCCTTCGGAGACCTCGTGGTCCGGAGGCCCGGGGGCATCGTGTTCTATTTGAAGATGGGACCCGGGATGCTCCGCGCGCGGCAGGGCATGCAGGCTGGCGGAGGCCGCACGGGCATGGGCATGGGAAGGATGCTCAACCAGATGCCGGCTCGTGAGATCATCGTATTGAAGTACGATGGTTCGAAGCTCCTGTCAGGCATGTACCTCAGGCAGACCCTCATATTCGGGCTCGGCGGGGCGGCCCTCCTCCTCTTCGGAGGCCTGGTCTGGCTCTTCCTCCGAATCCAGAGGCTCCAGTCAGAGATCGACTCGCAGCGCGCCCTGGCACGCCTCGGTACTGCCGCCCGTACCCTCGCCCATGAGATCAGGAACCCCCTGTCGATCATCATCATGCAAAAGTCCCTCCTTGAGCGGCAGCTCGGCGAGGAGCACTTCCCGGCCCTCGTGTCGATCGGGGAGGAGGCGAAGCGCATCGAGTTCCAGATCCGCGAGGTACGCCGGGTCCTCGGGCAGGAAGCTCAGAGCCCCCCCCTCAGCGTCAGCTTGAGCGCGGGCAGCCCCGCGCAAATGCAGAAGGCTGACTTCGAGCCTGCCTTCCGCGGAAGCCCCGAACCCTGGCTTTCTGCCCTCGTGGACAGCATGCCCGCCTGGAGGGGCCGCGTTGTCCCGATCCAGGCCACTCCGGCCTCCGGGTCGGGCGAAACCACCAGTCCAGCCCTGTCGGGGGAATCGCTCCGCTCCATCCTTGTCAATCTCGTGGACAATGCCCTCGATGCCTACGCCCTCCACGGAGCCGTCGACGGGACAGTCGAGATGCGGTGGTCGAGGCTCCGCGGACGCCTCCAGATCGAGGTGAGGGACCAGGCTGGAGGCATCGCCCGGGAAATCAGGCGCCGCGTCTTCGATCCCTTTTTCACCACCAAGAAGCATGGCTCAGGTGTAGGACTCAGCCTGGTCCAGGAACTGGCGGAGGCCGCAGGGGGAAAAGTCACTTATCGCTTCAGGAAGCCTGCGGGATCGTCCTTCATCGTCACCCTGCCGCTCGAGGGCAGCAGGGAAGGGAAAACAATGCCATGAAAAAATTCGAAGGCGAAGGCCTCCGTGTCCTCCTGGTCGATGACGAGGAGAAGATCCGGGAACTCCTTTCCAAGTACCTGCAACTGGACGGACACCGGGTCGAGACAGCAGCTTCTGCGGAGGCGGCCCGCAACATCCTGGAAGCCCGCGAGTTCGATGTTGTCGTCACCGACCTAAGGATGGAGGGGGCCGGCGGCCTGGGACTTCTTGCCTGGCTCCAGGAGGCAGGCCCCTCCGTGCCCGCCCTCGTCATTTCAGCCTACAGCGACATAGCGGATGCGGTGGAAGCCATGCGCCGGGGCGCCTTCGACTACCTGGTGAAACCCTTCGAGCCAGGCGAGCTCTCGCTCCGGATCGCAAAGGCAGTCCGAAGCTTCAGGCTCGAGCGGAGTCTCCGTATACGGACCCGGCTCGAAGCCCAGCAGGGAAGCAGCGGAAGCGAAGCCGATTCCACCGGCTCCGAATCAGGGGAGGGGGGCGAGGACCTCGGCTGGCGTCCCCGTTCGAAGGGGCTCCTTGAGTCAGCCAACGCGGGCATGCGGAATGTCCTGGCAATTGCGCGCAAGGCCGCCCCAAGCACGGCCAGCATACTGATCGGAGGGGAAAGCGGCACGGGCAAGGAAGTCCTCGCCGCCTGGATCCACGGCCTCTCGGACCGTTCAGGCAAGCCCTTCGTGCCGGTCAACCTCGGCGGCATCCCCGAGGGCTTCCTCGAGACCGAGCTCTTCGGCCACGAGAAGGGGGCCTTCACGGGAGCAGAGCGGCGGAAGACGGGCATGTTCGAACTGGCCAACGGCGGCACCCTCTTCCTCGACGAAATCGGGGACATGCCCCTCCACCTCCAGGTGAAGCTCCTCCGCGTCCTCCAGGACCGGCGCATCCAGCGCCTCGGAGCGACCCAGGGCCTGCCCATCGACATCCGCATCATCGCGGCCAGCCACAGGAACCTTTCACAATTAGTACGGGAAGGGAAGTTCCGCGAAGACCTCCTGTACCGCCTCAACGTGATACCCCTCCAGATACCTCCCCTCCGGGAGCGCCCCGAGGACATCCCCTCCCTCGCGGCCTTCATCATGGAAAAGCACCTACGTCCCGGCCGGGCGGGAGGCATCAGCGCCGACGCGCTCGACGCCCTTGGCAATTATGCCTTTCCAGGCAACATCAGGGAACTCGAAAACATGCTCGAGCGCGCCCTCATACTCTGCGACGGGCCAGTGCTCCGCGAACGGGATTTCGGCCTTGGCGAGCGCTCGGGCTCGGATCACCCGCGGGGCCTCCTGGCCAGCATCGCTGCCTCCATCCCGGACAGCGACGCGCCATCCCTGGTCGGTGCCGACCCAGAGGCCGCCCCGCTTCCTGGGGCCACCCTCGCGGACATCGAGCGCTGGGCCATACTCAGGGAATTCGCCCTCCAGGATGGCCGGCGCCAGGCCATCGCCGATACCCTCGGCATTAGCCGACGAACCCTCCTCAACAAGCTCGTGGAGTACGGCGTGCAGGAGGAGTGACTCTGGCGGCGCTCCCCGGGGGCCATCAACTCACAATTATGAGAAGCCCAGCGGCCTCATCCGCTTGACGACGATGGCGTCGTCGGCGCAGACCTCGTGGCAGCAGTAGCAGCGGATGCACTTGTCGTAGTCGACCCTCACGCTCTTCCTGGCCTTCGACTTCGGATCGGGCACGAGCTCGAGGGCCAGGCCCGGACAGATCGTCACACAGGCCTTGCAGGCCACGCACTTCGTGCGCGAGAAAAAGGGCCGTGAGACAAAGAGGTTCTGCATGAAGGCAGGCATCTTCTTCCCGCCATCGGCTTCCCTCGGGACCTGCTTCCAGTCCTCCACCATGAGCTCTTCGGGATTGGTCCCAATTACCTCTATCTCGGCGTCGGAGGAGACCCAGGCTCCGCGAAGCAGCGCATCCTCGAGGTTGAAGACCAGCTTCGGATCGAGGTTTATGAGCCTGCAGGCCGTGCGGTCGAGGGCCAGGGGATCGCGGGAGGCAAGGACAGCCCCTATCTTCCTCGGATAACCCGAACCCGGTCCCGGCCCCTCCATCCCGACGATGGCGTCCATGATGGCGAATTCCGCCCTGAGCGCCAGGTTGAGGTCCGTGAGCATCTGGCCGAAGTGTGCCCGGTCGGGAAAGCGCATGTGGAACTGTGGCTTCTGCAAGCCCGGGATGCAACCAAATAGGTTCTTCATCGCCCCCGTGAAGTACATCAGCTGGTGCGTCTTCAGCTTGCAGAGCGACACCAGGATGTCAGATTCGACAGCCGCCCTCGCCAGCGTGAAGTTCTTGACGACCTTGCCTTCGGGGTTCTCGACCTGGACCGAGTCCGCGAAGTCGACCCACTCGGCACCCTCTGAAGCAGTAGCCTCGAGGAGTCCGCTCTTCCTGAAGGCCGCCGTGCCGACCTGGAAGCCCGGCGACTCGCCCACGAGCACTCGCGCGGCCCCCCTGGACTTCGCGTAGCGGATGGCCGCACGCAATACCGCCGGGTGCGTGCACACCGCCTCGTCAGGCTCAGCGCTTTTCAGGATATTGGGCTTGAAGAGCACCGACTTGCCCGTCGCATCGGGGAATCCCGCTGCGTCGCAGGCCTCTTTCACTGCGGCATCCACTGCCGCCTGGTCATATTCCGCGCAGCGGACGACCGATACCAATGCTTTCATGGCCGGATGCTAGCATGGGAGGATCTGTCTTTGCTTTACAATGAGCCGCCCGGGGATCGAACCCAGCACCCACGCCTTAAAAGGGTATTATATAGCAAAGAAATACCTCTGCTTTCGCTTGATTTAATGTCACAACCTCCCGAATATCAATAAATACTCTAGTTTGCAGTCTGTTTTTATGCGATTCATTTTTCGCCAATAGAATGACACGCGGGAAAAATGGCAATAGAATGGCAATGAGGAGCGCGCATGGCCAAGACCAGAGAAGTCATCAAGAACGTGTTCGAGCCGGGCCGACAGTCCGATAAATACCATCTCCAATATCTCCAAAGTCTCCAGCTAGGGGAAACGGGCAGCAAGGCGATCGAGGCATTCCGCGCCAAGGATATTACCCTGATCGACGACGGGCTGAAACTCCTGGCCGATAACGCCCGATCCTCCATCCTCCTTATCGGTATTGGATGCCTAATTATTGACAGGGAAAGACTTTATGAGCCTGACCATCGATCATATCTCGACTATGCCCTCCATCTTTATGAGAACCTTGGAATGGCGCCCCAGACCCTGAGCGACGCGAAGATCATCGCCGAGGTCTTCGTGGATCGGTTCTCCGGACTCAAAAAAGCGGGGTTCAAGATCGAGAACAATGCGCACAAGCTCCGCTACCTGGAAGCTGCGCTCGCAAATCATGCCGACGAGGAGCCCGAGGTCTATTCCAGGGCCGCAAATGAGACGTTTATAGCCTTCAAGGAGTGGGCCTTATCGTCTGAAAGATCATCCGAGAGGTATTCGCCCAAGGTTCGGGTGACCGCGACGAAGATCACGGTGGATGGGAAAAACATCCTGAACCTCTCCGAGGACCTTCCCGAGAAGGAACGGCGGAACCTGGCGGAATACCTTGGAGCGGTCTACAGCATCAGGGCGACCGGCAACGAGCCCTTCATCGTCGACACCTACGACAAGGGCGAGCAGCGCGCGATACTGAACTTCCTGAAAAAACGGCGCGAGGAGAAATAGCTCAGCGCTTCGGAGGCGGGACGGGCGCGCAATAGTCGAGAAGCGCCTCCAGCTTGGCGGCATACTCGCGCATCGCGATGATGTTCCGTTCCAGCGCCCGATAGTCGCCGTAGGAGAGCCAAAGCCCGCCCGCCTTGTCCACGAAGACTGGTTGCTCCATCTCGGGCTTTGGGGGCCGCTCCAGAACCGGGATGGCGGCCTCCGGAGGCTTCGCGGGCGCCGTGACGCAGCTACCGGCCGAAAAGACCGTTAGCGCGGCCAGCAAGACCAGTATCAGAAGTCTCGTCGAGCTTCTTACGTTCATCGTCTGCCTTCCTGTCCGCCGCAGCGGTGGCGGTGTTCAACACGGCGAGCGCCTCGATCCGCTTGTTCGCGGTGTCGAGATTCTCCCTCAGCTTGTCGTTCTCGGCCTTCAGGCGAGCGCGCTCCCTCTGAAGGTGAATCACGTAGGCCCGAGCCCCCAGGACCGCGCCAGCGAGCGCGGCGGCCCCGAGGAGATAGAGCAGGATCGTGTTCATGCGCCGCCCCCGGTCGGAGGAACAGGCGGGGTCTCGGCCGCCGCCGTGCCGGCCGCAGACGCAATCTTCGCCCCCTTGTCGAGCCCGACGTAGGCCGCCGAAAGGATGCCCGCAAAGGTGACCGCCTCGGAGACTGGAATCGGAATACCGGCTTCTGGGAAGGAGGCCTTCACGATCGCCTGGATGGCGAAGGTCTCGGCGAGGATAAAGAGCCAGACGATCACGATCCAAAGGTGCTTGTCCTGCATCGGCGGCACGTAGTCGAAGCCGTACTCGCCCGAGGGCGCCTTCGAGGCGACGACGATGTTCTTCACCTTGTCGATGCCGACATAGGAAAGGCTGATGATCCCCGCCAGGTTCACGATCTGAGCGAGGGGAAGCCCCTGCGGGAGAATGGCCTGAAGGGCGAGCGCCACGATGAGGAGCGCCACCCAGACCACGACGAGCCACAGCGTCTTGTGTTTCATGAAAACCCTCCTAAACGATGAAGTTGACCCATTTCCGGCTCACCGAGCCTTGTTCCTTCGTGATCCGGATGAAGTCCCTGAATGGCACGATCACGTCGTTGCCCCGCGTGTCGCGATACCCCGTCCGATAGTCGCCATAGGGATCGTCTATGATGAAGGACACCATGAGGTCGATTGCGATCCCTCGCGGGTCCCGCGCGTCGAGCACATTGTCCTGGGCGGACTCGAAACCGCAGACGCAGACCACATGCGAAATGTCCCTTTGTTCCCCGAGCGCGTTCTTGTAAGGCCACATCCCCGACATGACGCAGGCCTTGCCCATGATGAGCGAGAGGATGACATCCTGAATGCCAGCCACCCACGAGAATCGATTGACCTCGCGCCCGAGCCACAAATTCACCCCCAAGCTGCGGAGAGGGGGTATTTCGTAGGCATGGGTCCCCTTCTCGAATTCGCTCGGGTAGTCCTGCTTGAAGGCTTCGGCGATTTCGGGGCTATTCAGGATGAACTCGGCGAGCACGTCCTCTTCTTGTCGGCCCGCGCAATCGGGCAGCTCGATTCCCGAATCCTTGAGCGCCATGACAAGCGAGGTTGTCGAGCACGTCCCCAAGGGATCGGTTCGGTTGTTCCGCTGGGTGTGGTAGTCCTTTCCTTCCGACAGATTTATTCTGACCATCCCGTTTCTCCTTGGAGCCCTATCCTATCGTTTCGTCCAAGTAATCCTCGAAATCCTTCTCTATCTTCTTGCAGTCATCCTTTGCCTTATGGGCAACAGCTCTCGCTTGCCAAAAGACATCGGAGAGGATTTCGCGAATCTCGGAAATGATGCGCTGGTTTTCTTTGTACACGCGGCTTCTCTGAATCAGCCGGCCGCGATACATGTCATTGAGCCCGTCTGTCGCCTTTTGGATGATCTCATTGACCTTGTTGTCGACGTAGATGCGGAATTCTTTCTCATCTTTTTCGGAATAGTGGTTTTCGCGGAATGCTATCCGGACGAAATCGAGGATGTCGGAATAGACGGCTTTCAGGCAAAGCTTGAACGATCGGTAGTCCTCGTGATCGAGAATGCTCAGGTCAACCAGGTTCCCTGCTTCGATTTCCTCGTCGAGGAGGTGCAGGAAATTCTTCTGCATGAGGCCCTGGAGGTCGGCGCCTCGCCCTTCGGCATACTTCATTTGTTCGGGAATGATGCAAGCCTTGGCCTCATGGATGGCGTTTATCATTTCGGCCTGTTTTTTCAATACCATCACGATGTCTTTCCCATGGATGCAGGTTGAATGCGGAGTCTTCTTCCTGGTGATGTCTTTTCCCGAAAAATCCACGCCGCCCTTGGACACCTTCACGATTCGCGCTTTCCTGATCAAGTAGACGATCGCCAGTACGGTAGCCCATGTGGACGCCACAAAAATGACAGCGATCCCGGCCACCTCAAGTACATCTCGCGCAGCCAAGAGCTCCCAGAATCCGCCCATTCAGCATCCCTCCCAGTGATCCCCAGAAAAGACAAAGGGCCGCACGCCCCGAGGGGTATGCGGCCCGAATCTCCATTCGACGCCGGATTGATGCGTCCATTCTAATTCTGTGCATCGCCTTCGTCAACGCCCGAAGATGCTTTGAACGTGGCCCGTTCGAGCACGGAGGCGGTTGTCCTCCAGCCCGAACAGAATCGGATGTAGCCGATGAAGCTCTGGATGCTTTCCCGCGCGTGCTTCAGGATTTGCGGGCTATCGCGGTAGACGGAAGCGAACTTCCGGAGCCGCCGCTTTGCCCGCCTCACGGTCGTCTTCCTCGGCTTGATATGCGTCGGCCAAATCCGGTACCCGCAGAAGTCTATGCCGTGCCGGCCAGGGAAGATGCCCGTCTTGGGATTCAGCGTCATGTCGAGACGGTCATGAAGGAAGGAATCGATCTCGGCGAGGAGGTCGCGAAGATAGTTCTTGTCATGGTGAAGGATCACGAAGTCATCCATGTACCGGGCATAGAACTTCACCCGGCACTCTTCCTTGAGGTAGTGGTCAAGGGGATCTAGGTAGACGTTCGCGAGGAGCTGGCTCGTGAGGGCTCCGATCGGCAGCCCTCGCCCTCCGGGCTCGAAAGCGTCGATGATCGTGTCGAGAAGGAAAAGGACATCACGGTCGAAGATAGATCGGCGAACTGTCCGTTTCATGATCTCGTGGTTGACGCTCGGGAAGAATTTGCGCACATCGCATTTCAGGACATAGTAGCTTCCCCAGCGCCGCTTCGCGACGCGGCTGCACCAGAGTACGTGGTTCATGGCCGCATGGGTACCGAGGCCCTTCCGGCATGCAAAGGTCTCGGAAATGAACCGCTTCTCATAGACCGGCTCGATCACCCGGACCACGGCATGATGCACCACACGATCGCGGAACGCGGGAGCGGAGATCAGGCGCTTCTTTGGGTCCAGGACGTAGAATTGGCGGAACGGCATCGGCTGGTACATGCCCCAGATGAGTTCGTTCTGAAGGCCGATGAGGTTTTCTTCCAACTCTTCCGCGAACCGGAGCGCTTCGTAGCGATAGCGCTTGCCGTGGCCCGCCGCACGGTAGGCGAAATACAGGTTCTCGAAATCGATAACGTCATCCCAGAGATTATTGATGGTTTTCGCCATGGTGCCACACTAAAGGTCGGCGCGGACGGCCTTCGGCTGGTTTTGCCTACCAGTCGCCCGCGCCTGTAGATGTTTTCCCCATACGGAGAAGGAATACGGCTCCTTTTCCCCTCGGCACTCTCCGGGCGCCCGTAGGCGCCCGGCATCTGGCTTAGAGGGAGAGCGGGACGAAGGCCGATATTGTTGTTCACGTTCGACCGGCGGTTATTCAAATTCAAGTACGCGAGACCTGCGTTCGCGCCGTTGTTCCAGTTGCCACCCCGGATCGGAAGCCGCCACATTTTCAGCCGTACCCCTCAATACCCGACGGATTTGAGCCACCCGCCGAGCATCTTCCCAATTTCAGTAACCTGCCCACTGAGAATCTCATATTTCTTGAAAGGAAGGAAGCTCAATTTCATCCCCATCCTGACGAGTACCTTCATGCGAACAAGCGCGAGGTCCGCTTGTTCGATCACTCGGCGCTTTTCCGCCTTTCCGGGGAGCGCGTTCGCACGCGCGATGCACGTGCCCATCTCCCAGAGCGCCCTCGTCGTATCCGCCGCGAGCGTGAACCGCTCGCTCTTCGGATACGACTTCAACGCCACGTAGAGGTAGGCCGCCATGTCTTCCCATTTCTGGTAGATTTTCAAATTTCCTTCAGCCATCGTATCAGACTCCCAGAGGGACAGGATTCAGAATTACAGGATAAAAGCGGGACGAAGGCCGACAGTGCCGTCCACGAGCGACCGGCGGTTATCCAAACCCAAGTACGCGAGACCCGCGCCCGCGCCGCTGTACCAGCTGCCACCCCGGATCGCAAGCCGCTCGCCGTAGTTCCTGGCATAGATGGCGCCCTTTGCAGCGCCAGCGAAGAACGCCGCTACGGCGGCCGTGAGCTTCGGGGCGATCATGAGTTGCGCCATCTGCTGCCTGACCGACAGTGACAGGCTGTCGTAGGCTACGGCGGCCGTCATGTCCTTCCATTTTGCGACGTAGCCATAGTCGAAGTCGCCGACATCCGAGCCGCCCGCCGGGGTCGGCGTCTCGTTGTACTTCGTGATGCCGCTCGACAGGACAGGAGCGCCCGGCTGAGCCGCGCCCGAGCGATCGCCGGGGCCGACGGTGGCATCGAGGTAGACGGAGCTGGCCGGCCACGATCCCTCGGCCTGGGTGAAGTTGTTGTCGACGGGGAAGTAGAGGCGGCCGTCGACGATCTTGAGGCCGTCGTTCCACTCCGCGATGTTGCCCACGAGGTCGGCGATCCCCTGGTACGTGTTGTCGTGGCGCCAGGATGCCGGACCCGAGCCCGCAAAGGTGCGACCCTCGCCGGAAGCCGCTCCGGGAACGCCGCCGTCCGTCGCGCCGCCGGTCTCATGGGTCTGTTCGTGCGACCTGCGCCAGTTGGTGTTGCCGCGCGGCTGGAAGCCGTTCTTGAGGCACCAGAGGGCGATCGCTGCCCACTCCCATGCCGTCATCATGTGCCAGCCCTGCCCCTTGGAGGTACAGGCTGCCTTGGCGGCGTCGAAGTCGATGGAGACTTTCGGAGCCTGGCCGGGGATCGAGCACGCGCGGCCATCGGAGACGATCGCGGGATTCGTCGCGATGAAAATCTGCGACTTCGTGACGCCGCCGACGATGAACGCCGGATGGACGCCGGAGCCCATGATCGCATCGATGTCCTCGATGTTGAACTTGGGGACGATGGTCATGTACGAGGGATACCCCTTGTCGTCGTACAGGACGGTCTGCTTTCCGCCCGAGGCGGCCTCGACCGAGGCGCGCAGGCTGTCTTTCGTGAAAATGACCGGCATTTATTCTGCCTCCTTCTGATTTTCGCTCTCGACCGGAAACGGCCAGAGCTTCAAGAGCACCGCGTTGAGATCAAGGGGGAGCGCCGCGCTTTTTACGACGGTCTTCCCGTCCACCTCCTCTTCGACGTTCTCGTATCTCCGAGGCGGGATCTCCACATCGGCGATATACCCCTTCTTCCCGCCAAGCCCGAGGATCGCCGTCCCTTCGTCGTTCGTGACGTTCAGGATCGTCTGGCAATCCGCCTCGGCTCCGGCTAGGTCGATCGAGACACCCTCGATTGTCAGCACCTTGCTTGCCTCGTCGAGGGAGTATTCGGCGACCGCCGCCCCCTCGACCATCCGCACTATTCGCATGATCCCTCCTACAGGTTCGGTTTCGATATTTCCCAGCGCACCGAAAGACTGTCGGACACGCCGTTGTAGTAAATCTTGAATCCGTTGACGTTCCTGTCGCCCGGATACACGTCGCCGCGCTGGAAACCCGATCCGAGGATGCTCACGAGATCGAGCGTGATCGCGTAATCGGCTTCCGTGACCGGGAACGGCAACACGACATCCGCATAGGGTGCCGAGGCGAAGAAGACCGGAAAGTTTGGCTCCACGCGCCGAATGTCGGTGAGGGTTACCAGGGTGAGGTTCGGATCGTTGATGTCCGTGTTGTTCGCGGGAACCGTGATGAGGTAGAGCGGGATGGCGCCGTCCGGAACCGTCTCGCCAAACCCGGTAGACGCGAACTGGACGACCTTATTCGTGTCGAGATACAGGAATGCGTAGCAGGTCTTCGAGACGATATCGGTGTTCGGCGGCACGATGGCGCCAGCACCGACGGCGAACATCGGGAAGATTTGCCCTCCCGAGAACACCGAACCCGATGCGCAGTCGAGATTTCGGGAAGAACCGGTTGCCTTGCTGACCGTGCATCCCGTTATTATCCCACGATTCGTGATCGTGGCAAGACCGGTCTGCTTCCGCTTCGTCCTGGATTTCTCAACCTCCTTGTTCGCAAGCCCGGCAAGGCTTAGGCCCGCAGCCGCAGCCGCCATAAGGGCATTTTGCGTCTCGGCGTCGAGGGGTTCGAACTCGTCGAGCCGATCCCCCAGGCTCGCGCTTGCTCCGCGCGCGGTCACCACCTCGTCGGCTATGCGCTTCAGGTACTTGGTGCGATTCGCCAACTGCTTGTGCGGCAGGTTGTCGATTCCGTTTTCTCCGCCCCCTACGGGGTCCGTCGTCTCGATCCGATATATCCCTGCTTCGAAGGATTCGGATTCGCTGATGTTCGCCATCGCGCCCTCCTTTAGATAACGATGATAATTGTCCCGTCAATAGCCGTGTCCGAGTCCTTCACGACGGTATCCTTCGCCTCGCGAGCGACAAGAGTACCGTCCTCGCAGTAGAACCCGATTTCCTTGATGATCTTCCCGTTTGCCTCATTGTAGCCGAGGCTGTACGTGAGCTGGATTGAATCGTCGGAAAGCACCTGGTATCCGTTGATCCTCTTGATGTAGGCGTTGCTGAGGCCCGTGTCGTTCGGAGTGGCGGGCGTCCCGCCCTCTCCAAATCCTACCTTCGTGATCGCCTTCGCCGAACTCGGCGCCACGGCCTGCGACGCCAGCACACGTTTCAATGCCTTGGTCTGCATCATTCCCTCCAATCACAAGTAATACTGAAGCACGTCGCTCTGGTAGAAAATATAAGCGCCGTCATGAAGGATCGCTTCGTTGTGCGCCTGCATACTATCGGCGGCAGCCCCCACATGCGGCACTATCAGGTTCTTCGTAACCAGCATCCTGTCGACCCCTATCTCTATCCCCCGGTGGATTCCCGAGTGGTCGAACCGGCTATTATGCTGGATTCGCTCATCATGGAAATAGACGATCATGTTTTGCTCATGGTACGCCCTGTGAATGTCCACCACATTCCGGGAATTCTGGAGCCCATAAAGTACCGCATTTGAGGGCACGCTCCGCTCCATACGCAGGCCGTCAAACAGGTATTCCCCATCATGCAGGATGCTTTCGTCATGCCCTATCGTCCTGAATGTGACGTTCCCGTAATTGAATCGAATGGAACTGTCGTGTTTCAGGAACGTATTCGCGTTCAGGCTGGATATCCACGGAATCGTGATGCGGTCCCATGGGATATCGAGCCGACTCGCCAGGAGCGCCAGCTCGGAATAGACCCCGGCGGGCTTGATTTTTGAGAGGATGGATTCCAGGTCTTCGGAGAAGTAGTATTTGAAAAAGCCGTTATGGTTGTAGGAATTTGAATATCGGATGGACCCGTCATGGAAGACTTCGGGAGAGGCGGTCAGGTACACTTTTATCGAAGGATACGCAATCTTTCCAAACCGAACTCCATCGATTAGGACGCCGTTTCCAT
>CAIJMU010000152.1 GCA_903821875.1 uncultured Spirochaetota bacterium | reverse complement strand
GACACTAAAAAGGGCCGGAAAAGACAGAAAAATGCGAGCCGGTGAGGCTGAATTCCAAAACCGGCTCTGAATGGGGGAGCCGGCCGACGGATGCCGGTTCCAATGCCTTTGGCTTTTGACTCCAGCCCGACAGGCTGCTAGTGGACTAAGTTAATCCACCCGCCTCGCCCTCTGCATCCATCGCTACCAGCCTGCGTCTTAGCCTCAGTAGCCCAGACGCACTCCCAGCCACTTCTTCCAGTCTGCCTGGTTGGCTGCGACCAAGCCGATGCCGACGTGGGCTGTGGTTTCGGCGACAAGCCAGTCCTTGTCATCGAAGGTAAAGCGCTGGCCGCCTCCGGGGACGTCCACGGCTGCCATGGCGTGGGAGTAGTCCTTGGACAGCATCAGGATGGAAGGGATGCCGCGGCGCTCGAGGATGAGGGACATCACCATCGCCCGCGAATCGCAATCGCCGCGGCCCTCCACGGCTGCCGTGATGGGATCGACAAAGTCGATGCCTTTGGAGTCACGTTCGTATTTCCAGTCCTGCACCCAGGCCAACAAGCTTCGAGCCACCGAGGTGGGGTCTGCAGGAAGGAGGGGATCGATCTGCGACACAAACTGGTCCATCCTCCGGGAGGCTTCGCGGAAGATCAGGCGGTAGCAGCGCGCCCAGGCGTCCTTCCAGAGGGTTTCATGATTGGCGTAGGACTCAAGGACACGGAACTCGCGCGCGGCAGTCTCTTCGACCCGAGTTGCCTCGTCCTTGCTGAAGGCTACATCGAGGGTGGTCTGTCCGAACTTCACCTTCCGGGTCTCCTTCCGTACGGCGGGGAAGGGCAGGAGGTACTGAGAGACTGGACCGGGCGCGCGGAGCGCTGCACGGTCGATGGAAAATCCATCGAGGCAGGAGAACATGAGGTCGGAATAGCTTTCGAGCGTATCGGGGTCGGTCCATGCAAGGAGGGCGTAGCTCGCCTCTGCGGGGGTCTGACCCTTCGCGGGCTTCCCCGCTACCACGATGGCCCAGCCCTTGCGAAGCGCGCCGTCCTGGGAGAAATCCAGCTCCATCATGGCAGCCTCACGGCCTTCATATATAAAGCCTTCCTTCTCGCCGCTCGAGCGGAGCCCGCCTTCGATGTGGGCCATGAGGGAAGCCCTGTCCTTGAAGCGGCCTGGCGCGTAGACGAAGAAGTCGAACTCCATGCCCTGGTTGGGGTCGGCGAAGCTGAAGCGGCTCTGCTTGTCGCCGTCGCTGTAGTCAAAGCCCTCGGGGAGGTCGAGGAAGCAGCCGCTCTTGTTGGAGAGGACCTCTCCCGAAGCTGGCACCGGGGCGAGGAAGGAAAAGGCAAGGGCGACGAAGAACGCGATCGCACCGATGCGGGTGAGGAGCGCACGTGTTTCCATGGAGGCCTCCGCTAGGATTGTCGGCTTTGTGAGCTTCGTCCTTACAGTAATTGGAAAGCAGTGTGAGGGGCTGGAATGCCGGAGTGATGCACGACCGCTGCGCGGTCAGGATGGGATTGCGGTGTCGGGGCCGAGCACGATCCGTGCCTCTGCAAGGGCACGGTCGCGGAATTCCTCGTGGTGGGGAGCCATGTCGAAGCGGGCTAGCACGCGACCGCCTGAATCTGAATTGAGGCTCATGCAGAACTCGCCGAGGATGTCACGTTCGAGGTCTATGGAGAAGAGAGGCGCTTCCCCCTCGTGAGGGAAGAGTACCAGGCGATGCAGCCAGCGACTGCCGTGGTGGATCGAGGTTTCGGCGAGCCCAAGGAGTACCCAGGGGTAGCCCTGGAGCGTGCCTGTCTCGCGGCGCGCCGCGAGTCCCATGTCGCGCCTCCAGTCAAGGTCTCCCGAACCTGTCGTCGCTTTCCTCATGGCTAAAGTATAGCGCTTTCCCTCCCGGGACACAAAGGGCCGCGAGGGCTGCAACAGCATCCCATTGCCCTCGGCCCTCGATTGTCCGTATAGTAATGACACGGTAGCCTCCATCGGGATCCGCATCGGATCTGCGAGGCAGCCTCCCGCCCCCTGGGGCGGCACGCTTGCGGGCAAAGGGGAACGGCGATGCCGGACGACAGTAGTAGTTGTTCCGACCTTTCGATACCACCGATACGCAGGCCCCGCCGCG
The DNA here is from genome assembly GCA_903821875.1 of uncultured Spirochaetota bacterium. GTDB lineage: Bacteria > Spirochaetota > Spirochaetia > Treponematales > Rectinemataceae > CAIJMU01. The sequence goes on along the minus strand of CAIJMU010000152.1, from coordinate 4,443 downwards.
GGGACGACCGACCGGAGACGCAGTAGCTCCGGTCGGCTCCGCAGGGGGGGCCGTGGAGGACTCATGATCACCTATCGCACATCTTCCCATGGGCAACTGGTAATAGCGGAGCGCCCGGACAGGGCTGCCTGGTTCGACGTCAAGGATGCTACCAAGGCAGAGCTCGATTTCCTCGCCGGCGAATACGCCATCAATCCCGAGCACATCGCCGACATCCTCGACATCGACGAGCTGGCGCGCATCGAGAAGGAGGACGAGTACACCCTGGTCATCGTCCGCCTGCCCGTCTTCGATGCCCGCTTCGAAGTGGCGTATTATACTGTCCCCCTCGGGATTCTCCTTTTTCCCGACCGAATTGTCACGATCTGCCATTCCGACAACGAGGTGATGGAAGACCTCCGCAACGGCCGCGTCCGCGGACTTGACCTGCGCAACAAGAGCGCCTTCCTCCTCCACCTCCTCGGGCGTGCTGCGATCGTCTATCTCCGCCACCTCAAGGAAATCAACCGCCAGACCGCGGCCATCGAACGAGACCTCCAGCGCTCGGTCAAGAACAACGAGCTGACCCAGCTCCTCTCGCTCGAGAAGTCCCTTGTGTTCTTCACTACGAGCCTGAAGTCCAACGAGATCCTCCTCGAGAAGCTCCAGTCCTCGCGCGCCATGCGCTTCAAGGAGGACGAGACCGAACTTCTGGAAGACGTGCTGACCGACAACAAGCAGGCCATCGAGATGTCGAACATCTATTCGGACATCCTCTCGGGGATGATGGACGCCTTCGCTTCGGTCATCTCCAACAACCTCAACATCGTCATGAAGCGGCTGACTTCGATCTCGGTCCTGTTGATGCTCTCGAACCTGATCGTGAGCGCCTTCTCGATGAACGTCGAGACCCCGGTCTCCGGCATGAAGTACGCGTTCTGGGCGATCACCCTGGTGGCGGCCATCGCGAGCGCTATCGGCGCGATCCTGATCAGCGACTGGCGGCCGAGGCGCTGGAAAAAAGCCTTGAAGTCGACGGTCACGGGGATGGCGATCAGACAGTAGTGCAGGCCGGGCTCAAGCCTTTTCAGTCACCGAGCCCTCCGCCCAGTCGCGGACCTTCCCGAAACTCTCGAGCGATTCCCTCGGAGAAGACTTTGTCAGGGCGGCCTGGGCGAGGACTGCCTGTGCCAGGGTCTTTCCCGCCACGAGGACCTCACGCCGCGGGAGGATCGCAGCGTCGTCGACTGCATCGAGGAGGCGCCGCGCAACCCTGCTCGGCAAGAGTCCGAGTATGCGCTCGTGCGCGCGTGGCTCGAGGCCCTGCATCGCGAGGGCGAGGATGCGGCTGTCACCGTCCTTGAACACGCTCCGCAGGGAACGGTCGTCGAGGGACATCACCGCGCGCGTGAGCTCGTGGATGAAATCAGGATCGCTGGCGAAGGCGTCCTCGCGTCCTATGGCGAGCTCACCCTCCGACTCGAGGCGCTTTACCACGGTCATGAACTCGCCCTGTGCCTGGCTGATCTCGTCGCCGGAGAGCTTGCCGCGCATCCAGGCTGCGTCGTCGGAAAAGATCGTGCCTCCGGCCGGACCGTAGAAGCCCGCCACGAGGTCGATGCTCTCCTGGGCACAGCCGGCGAGGGCTGCCACCGCGAGTTCCCAGCCAGCACCCCTGAGCGCGCGTTCGAGCGAGCGTGGGTCGAGGGAGAGGTTGCGGATGAGGTCGGGGAAGTCGCCGGGCAGGAGGAGGGTCAGGCCCTTGCTGCGGCGCTTACGGAGCTTGGCTGCGATCCATTCGCTCGCCTTCTCGAAGTAGTCGTAGCCCAGGAATGCAGTCATCCTGCGAAGCGCGATGAAGGGATGGCGTCCCGCCGCTATCGCGGAGAGCCCCGCTCCGAGGGTTGCAAGCTCGAGGCGCGTGCCTGCGTCGAGGTCTGCCGTCGATGCCGAGTGCCCGTAGGCAAGTTCGATCGTCTCCTGGTCAGCCCCCTGGGCCAGGAGCTCGAGGCCGAAGCGCAGCACTTTCCTCCGTTCGATGCGCGCGTCATCCGCGATGCTCGCGGTCTCGCTGCTGCGCGCGCGTTCTGCGATGAGGGCGACACGGCAGGCGAGTTCGAATAACGCGTCCTTTTTTTGCCTCGATACGGGCACCGCTTTCAGCGGAGACGTCCAGTCGGCCTCGGTGATCGCGCGCGTCACTGCGCGTTCCCCTCGAGTTCCTGCAGCACAGCCAGTGCCCGGTCTGCTCCGTAGTAGGCCACGAGCTTGCGTATGAGGATGTCGCTGTCGTCGCCGGCGGACAGAGAGAGGAGGCCCTCGATGGTCGCGCAGGATCGGAGGAAGGGCCAGCCCTTCTCGTCGCTGGCGAGCAGATAGGTAGACAGGATGTCCTCGAGTGTGTCGGCAGGGATGCCTTCCGCGACGAGTCTGAGACCGACCTTGAGGAGGGGATCGTCCGACTGCGTCGCGTCCGCTTCGAGGGCAAGGAAGCCTTCCTTGCGGGCTTTCCGCGCCAGGTCGATGAAGCGCCGTATGAGCGGGCCGAGGGCACGACGGTCGTCATCCCCGCAGGCCAGTCGTTTCGCAAGTTCGGCGTTCCACCTGATCATCGGATTTCCCCCTCTGAAGGCCGAAAGCCCTAAGTCCTGGCTCCCCTGCCTCTGCCCCCAGACTAGCACGCTCCGCTTCCTGGAGGAAGCCCGTCTCCTGACAATTATGACGAAGCGGCAGGCTCAAGCCTGGCTCCGGGAGCCTTCTGGGCGGCCATTGAGCCCTCTCTGGATTCCTCGGCCTGTCGGTCTTGAGCCACAGCGACAGGGGGCGATGACCCTCAGGGGAGCCTGAGCATCATCGCTTGAAGATGGCAGGGGGCAGCACGATCATCTTGCCCGGGAATCCGGTCCTCGTTGTCGTCCTCCTTTCGGAGCCACATACCGACCGCGCCCGACATCAGGGGACGGGCCTCGAGGAGGGATGAAGCGATACCGAAGCGGCACCGAGCACGAGTATCAGCGCCGGCGCGGATGCGAGCAGGAAGCCATGGCTCCTGCAGCCACAGGGTTAGCGAGCTCGTGAACACTGAGCCTCTCATCGATGCAGACCGAAAGCCTGAAAAGGTCCATGGATTCGCGGTGCTTCGAGGCTTTCATGCACAATATCCCTCCAGGTTGAAGTACCATCTGTCACGATCTGTCGATTAGTGCGCTTTTTTTTCGTAGTTCATCATATCGGTAGTATACAGAATCCCAAAGGCATGGCAAATTGTCGGTGTTGGATCGTGGAGTTGAGAAGATGACTTTGACTTTCTCCGACTCTTCGATACAATTAGATGCGGTGGCCCCAATGGTGGGTCATTGCGCAATCGTGGTGACGCGCGGGTCGCGCTGCCGGGTACGTCGCGGAGGAATCGTGAGACGGGACGGGTCCGGGGCCTGTCATCACGTGGAAGGAGGAGATGAGATGTCTGAAAAGAATCCCGTCGCTGTCCTGGACATTCGGCTCGTCGACGAGAAGCTCATCGGTGATGCCTTTTTCCAGGACTACAAGAAGGTCCACGAGCGAGTGGATCAACTGCTAGTGAATGCGGGAAAGCCCTACGACGACACGGTCGTCGCGGGGATCGAGGGACAGCTTCTCGCCTGGCTCCATTCCCAGGAAGGCGAGCCTTCCGTGGAGGGCAGGCTCGACAGCCTCTTCCGCTGCGGTCTCGCGCATGTATGCGTCGCCATTGTGTCGTGGGTCGAATCAGGGCTCGGGCTCGATGACATCGTCTCGCGTTCCCTCGGGGAAATGCGCGCGCGCGGCTGGGCTGACAGGCACTACGATGTCGAGCTTGCCGAATCTGCAGCGGCTCGCTATCCCACTACTGAAAAAAAATCCGCGCCGGGGAAATCGGCGTCGATATTGCACGTCACGGCTGCCGGAAAATCCGGCGCCCGTCAATGGAAGAAGGAGGTTTCTACGATGAATGACGGTACCCAGGATTCCGGTTCCGCTATGGCCGGGACGGCTCCAGTCGCACCTGCTGACAAGCCTGTAGAGGCGAAGGTCGCCAAGCGCGGTCCGAGGAAGGCTGCTGCCAAGAAAGCGCCTGCCAAGAAGGCTGCCGCCGCGAAGCCCAAGCCAGAAAAAAAGGTCGCCGCAAAAAAGGCGCCTGCCAAGAAGGCTGCTGCACCGAAAAAGGCTGCCGCCGCGAAGCCGAAGGCAGAGAAGAAGGTCGCCGCCCCGAAGAAGGCAGTCGCGAAGAAGGCCGCTCCGAAGAAGGCAGTCGCAAAGAAAGCCGCCCCGAAGAAGGCAGTCGCCAAGAAGGCCGCTCCGAAGAAGGCAGTCGCGAAGAAAGCCGCCCCGAAGAAGGCAGTCGCGAAAAAAGCCGCCCCGAAGAAGGCAGTCGCGAAAAAAGTCGCGGCCAAGAAGCCCCTCGCAGCGAAGAAAGTCGTTGCGAAAAAGGCTGCAGTCAAGAAG
>CAIJMU010000151.1 GCA_903821875.1 uncultured Spirochaetota bacterium | reverse complement strand
CCCGGCTGCTACCCCTTCCCTTTTTATCGGTCAATCGAGCATGAGAATGTTCTTGATCTGTCCCAGGGATTCCGCGCCAAACGCAGTCTATTCAGTCAGTCAAAAATGCGCGCCGACACGGGCTGCGGAGAAAACACATCCCCTCATATGAACACGTGCTCATATGTTCATATGAGGGGATGTGCCAGCGTGAAGACGCTGATGGGGACAGAGCCTCCGAACTGGCAGAGAACCCAGGCGAGGTCAGAATGTGCAGGCGTGTTCGGACCCTGCGGGCGCATCGCGATGAAGATAGCTTTCAGCTTGGCTGCAAAGTCGTTCACGGCCTTGTCCATTGCATCAAGGCTGGCGTCCTTCACGAGGCTCACCTCGAAGCCACTATCCTTCAGCGCCGCAGCCACATCCTCCGCATCGTTGGGCGGGTTCTTGAGGGCGTTGGACTGGTAGGCGCCGTTGCCGATGACCAGGGCGACACGACTGGGGGGCGCAGGCGACTGGGCACTGGCAAGGCCTGTAGTAGCGACAACGAGGAAGGCGAGGAAGGGCAAGGCGAGACGCATCATTCGGCTACTCATTGTGAATTACTCCGGAGCTTTAGGATGAGGGAATTGCGTAGGGCCTTTTCCCACACACATTATCCACCGGGACTCTTAATCCAAGTAGTTGCTGGCGGTTTGAGACAGACTCCTGCAAGCAGGCCCCATAGCGCGCTCATGTGGCGATGTGGATGAACAATCCCGACCTCATCGTCCCGCCTTGTCCTTGAATCGTCCCATATACACGAATACCACGCGGATACCCAAGAGGAGGGAAAGACCCAGCCAGGCGAAGGCTGGCCCCGCTCCAGGAAGGAGCGCGCCAACGCCGGCAGCCAGGAGGGCTGGACCCACCGAAACTGCCGCAACTACCTTGACCGAGGCTGCGAAGCCCGCTGCCCGCGGTCCCGAGGCGACGCGGCCACCGAGGCCTATCGCGGACAAGGCAAGGAAGCTTCCGAGCACCAGGATAAAGGCCGCTGTCTGCAGCAGCATGAGACCCGAAGCCGCAAGGATGGCTCCTGGCGCCTCTGCCGAGGCGAGGGCCTGGAGGAAACCCTTTACAAATATGGTGAATTTTTCCCGGTCCCGAGCGAGCTCGCGGAGACTGCCTCCGGTAAGGCCCTCAAGGACGGTGGCAGGCCCGTCGAGGAGGCTGCGCTTCTCCGCTAGGCTTGCTGTCACGCGGGTTTTCCCGAAGCGGAGGACACGGCCCTCGGGAACGGCGGTCCAGGCTGGGCCTCCGTCAAGGATGATGCGCCAGCCGGCGGCGGACAGCTCAGAGGGGCTGCCAGTGTCGGGATGGAAGACACCCTCCCTCACCGAGAAGTCGCCACCCCGCGCCGCAAGCTCGAGGAAGGCCCCGGCCATGCCGGGCCAGCGTGAACTCTGCCCGAGGGTCAGGGCCTCCGAGTAGCGCCCGAGGGAAAAGGGAAAGGCGGAGGCCGCCCCCGAAAGAAGCACACAGAGGAGGGCCGTCGCCCAGGAGAGACGCCTGCCGCAGTCCTCGGCGCTCTTGTTTGAAAACCAGGAACGAACTATGAGGATATCGCCAATCAACCCTTTTCCGCTCCCGCGGTCATTCCGTAAATGACATAACGCTGCGTAACCAGGTTCACCGCCATGATGGGAACCGCCAGGAGAAGCCCGGCAGCCATGAAGTTGAGCGGATTGTAATAGAGCGTAACGAAGGGATCGGTCAGGCGATACAGGAAGATGGCCACAGTCTGGTTCTGCATGGACAGTAGCTGCATGGGCAGCATGTAGTCCATCCAGGGCGCCATGAAGGCGTTCAGGGCAATGAAGCCTATGATGGGCATCGACAAGGGCATGATGATGCGCCAGAAGATCGCCCAACGCGAGGCACCGTCGATGGTCGCTGCCTCGTCTATGGATCGCGGGATGTTCCGCATGAAGCCCCGTATTATGTAGATGTTGTAGGGCACCGCTCCCGCGAGGTAGAAGGTTACAAACAACAGGCTCTGGTTGAGCCAACCCAAGGCGCGGAAGATCATGAAGATGGCGATCATGCCCATGAAGGAGGGGAACATCTGAAGGAGGAGGAGTCCGATAAGGATGGGTTTCCTTCCCTTGAAGGCCACGCGGGCGAACACGTAGGCCGTCATGGTCGTAAACAGTACAACTGTCACGGTATTGAGGGCAGCCACTGCAAGCGAGCGCAGGAATGACGAGACAAAGTCAGGGAGGGCGGCGCCGGTCTGGCTCCTGTAGCTGAACAGGTACTGGTAGTGCTCGAATGTCAGCTGGTCGGGCCTCGGGATGAGGCTCACGCTGGACAGGAGCTTGCCCTTGGTGAAGGATGCCACGAGCATCCACAGAAGGGGTGCCAGCACGAGGACGCAGGCCGCGATCAGCCAGAAATACATGAACAGGCGGAGGGCGCCACGCCCGAAGGCAGCTCCGTCCGCGTTGATGGTAGCTGCCATGTCAGTCTCCCCCCTCTTCCTTGAAGGATTTCGTACGCACCATGTTCACCACCGAAAAGGTCCCTACTATGAGGAATATCAGGATGGAGTAGACAGATGCGACGTTGTACATCTCGAAATTCCTGGTGAAGGAGAGCTTGTAGATCCAGGAGATGAGGATGTCCGTCTGCCCCGGCAGCGCGCTCGAGATTATCTTGAGGCTGTCCGGCGTCTTGGCGGGATCCCAGACGGGACCGCCACCGGTGAGGAAGTAGATCGAGCCGAAGTTGTTGAAGTTGAAGCTGAAGGTCATGATGAGGGCAGGCAGGGTCGAGGAGAGGACCATGGGGAAGGTGATGAAGCGGAAGCGCTGCACCCCGGTGGCTCCGTCGATGTCGGCGGCCTCGTAGAGGTCGCGCGGTATCGTGGACAGGACGCCGATGATCATCATCATGTGGTAAGGAGCGCCAGCCCAGAGGTTCGTCAGTACTACGACGGCCTTGGCCAGGTTACCGTTGTAGATGGGCTGGAACCAGAAAATGGGCACGTCGGGCTTGCCCTCCAATCCTACGGCGAAGAGGAATTTCGTCACTGGCTCCATCAGTCCCGAAGAGAACAGGAACTGGTTCATGAGCCCGTCCTTGTCGAAGACGTTGCGGAACATCATGAGGGTGATGAGTCCTGGCAGGGCCCAGGGAATCACGAGGATGGCGCGCCAGACCTTCCCTCCCCGGATGAGGGGAGACTCCACGATCATCGCATTGAGGAAGCCCAGGGCGTAGACGGTGAAGGAGGACATCAGCGCCCAGAAAACCGTCCACAGGAAGATCTGCCCGAAGATCAGGAGCCAGCCGGGGTCGACCGCCAGGAAGCGGAAGGTGTCGAAACCCACCCAATTGATAAGGTGGAGGCCGAGCTTGATGCGGTAGTTGTAATTGGTAAAGGCCAGGAGGAAGGTGAACACGAAGGGGATCAGGGTGAAGAAGAGTATGGCCAGGTAGGCCGGAGCCGAGACGATGTAGGCGAAGAGGTCCTGCCAGACCCTTTCGGCCCAGCTCCTGAAGCCCTCGGCCTGGCCGCTTTCCTCGATGCGGCGCCGGGTGTCGATGGCGTCCCGTATGCCCATGATCCAGAGGGCGAGGAGGAGGAAGAGACCCGCCAGGGCCAGGAGCCCCTCCCCTATCCTCACGACCGAATTGTCGGCCGAGAGCCAGGGCGTCACCTTGTTGAAGAGCTCGATTTTCCCGCCAGCGTAATCCTGGTCAATGACGAGGGTACCGAGGGTCACGAGGCCCCAGATGCCGCGGGTGAAAAAGCCACCGTAGTCGCGGATTACATAGGCTTTCTTTTCGCCCTTGCTGTAATCGGGATAGACATAACGCTGTGAAAAATAGCTGGCGTCGGGGCTGACCCCGTCGCCATAGAGCACTGCGCCGAGGTTCTCACCCGCGCCGGGTGGGCTGCCTGCGGCTGGTGCCGAGGATGCTGAAGCCCCCGTCGCAGGAGCATCAGGTGCAGGCTCGGGGCTGCCGTAGAGGTCGGATTCTGAGGAGGCTGTGGCTGCCTCCGGCGCTGTGGCAGAACTTCCGTAGAGGTCGTCCTCGGATGTGGCCGCGGAGGCTGGCTGCACAGACGGGGCAGCTGCTGCCTGAGGCACAGCGGGTGCAAGGGGCAAAGGAATCCCCGCCATCTCAGCAGCTGGAACCTTGCCTGAGCGAAGGGCGAGATATTTGCCCCAGTCGGAACTGCTCCACTCGAGGCCGAGGAAAAGAAGGGGAATGAGGAACCAGATCAGGGCCTTGAGCCGCTGTGTGTTGATGAACTGGCCCAAGCCCATCACCAGAAGGGAGGCCAGCCCGGTGGCCCAGGCCCCCACGCTGGTCCGCTTCCGGCCACGCCATGGATCCTTGAGGCGACGAGCGGAACCGGGTGTATCCCGGACATCAGCCATAGTGCTTCTCCTCGCGGCCGCGCGGCGCCTTGGCCACCGCGGGCGCGTGATGCTTCTAGTTATTTGTTGTTCGAAACCAGCCAGTCGGTGGAGAGCTTCACTGCCTCGGCCTGTACGTCGGCTGGCGTCCTCTCGCCGTCCCAGACGGCGCGAAACAGGAGGTTGAGACCGATGTTGTAGTAGACGTCCATGCCCTGCTTGCCCTTGTTGGCGGGGAGTAGCGCCGCGGGAAGGGGCCAGATGACACCGGTCTTGAAGGCCAGGTTCATCTCTGACTTGTTCTGGTCGGCCGAGTAATCGGGATTGATCGGCGAGCCGGCCTTGAGGGCGGGGATGTAACCCGAATTGCCGATCATCAGCTGCATGCCTTCCTTGGTGAACAGGAGGCGGTAGAGCTCGGAGGCAGCCGAGGGGAACTTGCTGAAGCCATTGATCACAAAGCCCTTGCTCGCGACAAAGGGAGTCAGCTGCTTGCCGCCCCAGGTGGGGAGGCGGGAGAACTTGATGTCGTAGGCGCCCTTGACCTCGGCGCCGTTTATGTCCATCCAGGTTCCTGCGAGGAAAAAGGGCGCGGTCTGGTTGTTGAGGGCGTCATCCCAGCGCCAGGTCATCGAGGCTCCGGGTGTCTTGGCACCGTTCGCCTCGACCGAAATCATGGCATCCGAGGCCGCCTTCACGAAATCGAGTCCCTTGGCGAACTCGGCTTTTTCAAAGCCTGGCTTGGTCGGATCGCCTTCCTTGAAGATCTCCCAACCGGCGGCGGTCAGGTTGGAGTAGCCGGACCAGACCTCGTCGAGGGACATGGGATAGACGATATTGACGGGCTTGCCCTGGTAGCTCGGGCGGTCGTTCTGCCACTTCTTTGCAAGGGCGAAGATCTTCTCCCAGGTGTCAAAGGCGTCGGGAAGGCCATCCTTGTTCTTGTCCGAGCTGTCAAGCTTGAGGGCTTCCATCATCGTCTTGTTCCAGGCGAAGGCCATGCCGTTGTAGGCGGCAGGCACAAACTTGACAGTGCCCTTCTTGATTTCGGGATTGGTGTTCGAGAAGTAGGGCTCCATCGCGACATTGGCCCCGAGGTTCTGGAGGATCTTGTCGAGGTTGAGGAGGGACTGGACGCCGCGGGCAATCTCGTTGTCGACGACCAGACAGACATCGGGAGCCTCTCCCTGGAGCTGGGTGATCATGTCGATCCCGCCCGCAGAGCCAAAGTTGACGTATTCGACCGCGCCCTGCGCTTCGGGATGCATCCTGTCCCACATGGCGACTATCTGGGTGCCCCACTTGTCGTTATCGACGCCGACCCGGAGCTTGACGCCCTTTTCGAGGGCAAACTGCTTTTTCGCGCCATCCCATTTCGCCTTGCTGGCCTGGGCGAAACCGCTCGTCGCAAGAATTGCGACGGCAAGCAGGACCATTATCGACTTCCGAATCATGCACCCCCCCTTGATTCCCGTAGTAAAACGGTTTACTAAGGCTCAGCCTAGTCGGAAATCGTAGTTTCGTCAATTTGATTTTTAGATAGCAGCAGCCCGGGAGGTTCCGGTAATGATAGCCGCAGCCGTATTTCATCGCACCACTGATTCCTGGTGCTACCCCCTCGACGGCACCCGCCTTCACCTCAGACTGGCAACAGCCACAGGGGATGTCAGCGAGGTGGTCCTCCGCTGTGGCGATCCCCACGAGTTCGAGCGGAGCTCTCTTGATCCCGGCACCTGGACCTGGAAGAAGGCTGACCTCGCTCTCAGGCTAAGCGGGTCGGACGGAAACCGGGATTTCTGGGAAATCGTCTGGAAGCCCCCCTATAAACGGGCGCGCTACTCGTTCTGGCTTCGCTCAGGCGGAACCTGGTACGAGTACGGCGAAAAGGGTCTCTTTCCTGCCGAGGGCTCCCTGAGTCAGCCCCCCGGCCTTCCCGAGGGCGATTACTGGAACAGTTTTGTCTTTCCCTACATCAACGAGATCGATGTGTATCGGGCTCCCGACTGGGTGCCCGGCACGGTGTGGTACCAGATCTTCCCCGACCGCTTCAGGAGGGGGAATCCTGCGCCGCTCCCCCTGGGTGTCAAAGCATGGCAGAGCGGACCTGTCCGCAACGAGGAGTTTTACGGCGGCGACCTGTCCGGCATCCTGGAAAAACTCGACTACCTGGCCGCTCTCGGCATCAGCGGGATCTATCTGACTCCCATTTTCATGGCGCCGACAGTCCATAAGTACGACACCGAGGACTATCTCTGCATCGATCCGGCCTTCGGGGACGACGAGACGCTACGGCGCCTTGTCGCGGGCTGCCATGCGCGCGGAATGCGCCTGATGCTCGACGCGGTCTTCAACCACTGTGGAAGGACCTTCGGCCCCTGGCTTGATGTGGTAAAGAATGGCAAGGACTCGCCCTACGCCCCCTGGTTCCACATCCGCTCCTGGCCCCTCTTTCCCCTGGGGCGCGACACGGGCAACTCCCGCGATTCGGGCTTCGAAACCTTCTCCTTTACTACACGCATGCCCAAGCTCGACACATCCAACCCCGAACTCCGCGAATTCCTCCTGGGCGTCGCAGAGCGCTATATACGTGATTTCGACATAGACGGGTGGAGACTCGACGTAGCCAACGAGGTCGACCACGAATTCTGGCGCCAGTTCAGGAAAAGGGTTAAGGCGATCAAGAGCGAAGCCTATATCGTCGGGGAAATCTGGCACGACGCCATGCCCTGGCTCCGTGGCGACCAGTATGACGCGGTGATGAACTACCCCTATGGCAGTGCCATTCAGGACTTCCTCCTGTCGCGCCGCCAGGTACCGGAGGGGCGGGCCTTCGAGCACAGGCTCGACGCCATCGACTTCGGATATCCCTTGCCGGTCATCCGGAACAACTTCAACCTCCTTGACTCCCACGACACGGAGCGCCTCGTCCACAAGATGGGAGGCGACCTTGCCCTCGCGCGACTGGGCTGGCTCCTGATGTTCATGCTGCCCGGCTCGCCCTGCATCTATTACGGCAGCGAGGTCGGCCTCGAGGGCGGGGGGGACCCCGACAACAGGCGCTGCATGCCTTGGGAACGGGTGGAATCCGGCAGCGAGCACATGGATTTCATGCGTGCACTGACCGGGTTCAGGAAACGCCACGCCGGCCTCCTGAACGAAGGGAAAAGGGCCTTCTCGCACTTGGAGGGAGGTGGGGGAGGAGGAGGTGCCTTCGCGCTGCGGGTCGCAACGGATACTGGAGCAATTGTGACTATCGTGAACAGGGACGACAGGCTCCTGGACGGCCGTACCGTCGCGGCGGCCCTGGATGAACTGGAGCCGGACTGCAAGGGAGCCAGGTGGAGGGCTGCAACCATCCTTCTCGCCGACCCCCGGGAAAAGGGATTGCCAGCCATCGATGCGCCTCTCCTGGGCAGGGGCTTCCGGGTATTGCTAGTTACGCCGAAATAACCGTGCCTCCATGCGGCTGCAAAGCTAGCTCTTGGGTCCAGAGAGTCAACATGGCCAAAGTGATCGCGTATTTTGCCTTCGACGGCAACTGCCGCGAGGTCTTCCCGAAACTCGCCTCTGGCGGAACCGTGAACACTGAGCTCAGGGTGGAGTTCTGGGGCTCGCCCTACGGCGAGGTCACGGGCCGCTTCGGCACGCGCTGGATGCTCAACTTCGACATGCCCGAGGCTTAGGCTGGCCGGCAGGCCACCTAACGCGATTGCGCCATTGAAGGCGCGCTCCGGGCATGCTAGCGTAGCATCCATGGATTCAGGTGACTCGATCGATCATCATATGCCCCCTTGGCCAGCCCTTGTTCCCTTGGCAAGAGTCGTGGCTTCGGCAGGGGAGACATCCCAGCTCTTCTATTTCGATTCAGCGCCAGAGGGCCGGGACGGAAAACACTCCATCATGCTCATCCATGGCCTCGGCGACGAAGCTGACAGCTTCAGGCATCTCTTTCCCCTCCTGGCCCCCGAATATCGCCTTATCGCCCTCGATCTTCCTGGCTTCGGGCGCTCGCTGACGAACAAGCCGACGACGCTAGCGGGATGCGCTGGGGCTGTCCGTACAGTGGCAGCCCATGCCGGCTCTTCACGGCTCATCCTCGTGGGTTCTTCCCTCGGTGCTGCCATTGCCCAGTTGGTAGCCTCGGAAGCGCCAGAACTCGCCGCAGGACTCGTGCTCATAGACGGGGGAATGCCAGTGCGTTCGAAGCCCTCCGGCGCCCTCCTGGCAATGGCCCTTCCCCTCATCGGCGAGGGGCGTTACAGGGCCTATCGCCGGGACCACGGCGCTGCGCTGCGCTCGCTTTATCCCTATTACGCTGATTTCGCTGCCCTGAGCCAGGCAGACCGCGATTTCCTGGCCACCAGGGTTGTAGCCCGTGTCGAGTCGGAGGGGCAGCTCCGGGCTTATTTCTCCCTCCTCAGGGATACGATCCTCAGGGCCGGAAAGCTCGAAAAGCGCTTCCTGGCTGCGCTTGCAGAGGCAGGTCGCCCGAGAGCCATCGTCTGGGGTGAAGCAGACCTGGTAATGCCGCTGGAAGCAGGCAGGGAACTCGCCAGGCTCTCTGGCAGCGATGTCCAACTACAGGTAACAGCAGGCGCGGGACACCTCCCGCATCAGGAGAAGGCAGAGGCGATAGCCAGGGTCATCCGGAATGTATCAGCTGCATGTCAGACTACGTGAAGGCTCGCCGCGCCAGGGTTTTAGCCCTCCTCGGCACAGTGGTGCTGGCCCTCTTCGTATCCCCTGAAAGGATTCGGGCTGAGGCAAAGGGCATGGACTACGGCGAAGAACCCAAGTTCTCCGCCCAGACAGTCCTCAACGCCTTCCATGAGCTGTGGCCCGAGCGCTTTTCCCTTCCCCAATTCCAGGACGGGGACTGGCAACTCCGTCTCGACTCGATCGGATATCGCTGGGCAGGGGGAAGGCTCCTCAAGCTGGATTTCACCGGTGACCAAGGGCTCTACAACCCTTGGCCCTTTTACAACTACCCTCAGGAACTCGCTGCCGTACGGAAATTAAGCCAGGAGGAACGGGATCGGCTGGAGTCCGAACTCGCCAGGCGCGATTCAAACCCTCCCAGGCGTAGTCCGGCCTTCTACGACCAGCTCTGGGACAGCCCCAACGAGGGTCGCGCCTGGGATCGCATGAAGACAATCCGCTTTCTGGGCAAGGAAGTACTCGTCAACCCCAGCATCATGGAAGAGCTCTCAGCCATCGAACGAGACCTGCGCTCCGCAGCCCTTGCTGACAAGGCGACCGCAGCCTGGATCAGGTCGATAAAATACGTGGATGGCTATCTCTGGCGAAGCGTGGCGGGCACCATTTCGCGGAGCTTCCACTCTTATGGAGTGGCCCTGGATATCATGCCCTCGAACCTCAGGGGTCGGGCCTGGTACTGGCTCGACGCTCGGAAGACAGGACTCCGCTGGTTCGAGCTCCCCCTGGCCAAGCGCGTCCAGGTGCCTGCCCAGGTTGTCCGTATCTTCGAGAAATACGGCTTTGCCTGGGGCGGGAAGTGGTTTTTCTGGGATTCCGTGCACTTTGAGTACAGGCCTGAGATCCTCCTCATCAATGGGCTGGTTTCAGAACGACAGGAATCGCTTCGATGAGGCTTTCCCCCAGGGCGGCAGCCGCACTCGCCGCGATCCTCCTCTCGGTCCTGTCAGGCATCACCCAGACGCGGGAAGCTCCTGTGCAGGCAGCTGCCCAGGCGGGCATTGCCCCAGACCTCAACGACCTCTCCGAGCGCTGGGGACACGGCGTCGAAGCCTCCATCGAGTCAGCCTACCGCGCCTGCTTCAGGACCTTTGTGATCGGTGGCCGCATTGTCTCCATCCGCATCCCCTTCGGCGAAAACAACGACCGTGCCGAACTCGCCGAGAGCGACCTTTCAGTCCAGGGTGGAGGGAAGGCAGACCCGAAGCTCCTCTGGGAGGCCATTGCCGCGCTCATCGCCAGCCCTGATTTCGGAACCTACGCCGATGCCCTCGGAGACGGCAACGAAAAGGCCATCGTATTTGACCTTTCGAAGCGCTCCTGGGAGGTCAGCCGAGACCTCTGGCTCGTGGCCCGGGCCAAGGCGGGACTCTACCCGGGGTTGCCGCACAAACCGGTTGTGCTCTCAACCGGAGAGGGGATCGACTCGGCAGCGGTCTATGACTACCTCTTCGCGGTCGGAGGCCTTGGCATGGATTGCTCGGGCTTTGTATGGCACAGCCTCAATACGGTAGCTCGTGCGGGCGGCCTCGACCTGCCCCGCGCGCTGGGGCGCCAGTCTGGAGGTTCCCGCATTTACTACGCGGCCCCCTACATCGGTACCTGGTTCTTTACACCGAAAAACAAGGCCTTCGCGCTGGTCGACGAGAAGATCGCCAACCTTCGGCCCGCCGACATCATCGTGTTCCGCGACAGGGAGGGGAAACCCGTCCATTCCTCGG
The DNA here is from genome assembly GCA_903821875.1 of uncultured Spirochaetota bacterium. GTDB lineage: Bacteria > Spirochaetota > Spirochaetia > Treponematales > Rectinemataceae > CAIJMU01. The sequence continues at coordinate 4,201 of CAIJMU010000151.1, read as the reverse complement.
TCATCCAGTCCATCGACAGAAAGGCGGGGCTGATCCGCTACCTCCAGTCCACTGACGAGGCCCCCCGTGAAATGCGAGGCGTCCACGAGTCCTTCATCGAATTCCCTCCCGACAATCCGCAGCTCAGGCTCGGCGACCCCGAGGTACTGTGGCGACAATTGCGAGAGTCCGCCTTCGCAGGCGAGCCTAGCTCGGCTTTCACCGACGACGGAACCCGCTTCAGGGCCTGGACCAACGAGGGCGTTTACAAGGGAACGAAGAGGGGGGGCGGCTTTGTCGTCAGGCTCAAGGCCCTCGCCCCAGCGATCAAGAAGCTCTCGAAGCGCTGAACCTGAGAAAGCGCCAGATCCCAGCCGAGAGGCCTGGCAGAATAGCCGCTGCCGCAGGCATGAGGGGCCCGTACCAGATTCCCGACTTCACGAATACGAAGATGGCACCTGCTCCGAGGGCGAGAGCAAGGCCGAACCCGGTCAAGGCCACTGCCCAATCAGGGAGGAAAAGGAGGAGGAGTGCCAGGACTATTCCCACGAGGCATCCGATCAGGGCGATGTCTCCCCTCTGAGCGAAGGACACAAAGCGGCCAGACAGACCTGCACGGATAAAGTCCGAGGCCTGGCCTGCGGGATCGAAGGCTGGCTTTCCGGGTTTTCCCACAAAGCCATCGGGCGAGGCGGTCGGCCTGTCAGCTATGAGACAGAGCGAGGCTCCGATAGCCTCGGTGAGGGCCTGCTTCCTTGCAGCCAGCTCCTCCAAGGCCTTTGCCGCTGCATCGAAGGCTGAGTCGGCACGGTCCTTCAGTCCCTGGACGCCCATTTTCGCTTCCTCTGACATCGACTCGAGGGACAGGAGTCCGGCGCACATCGTGTCGATGCGGGTCTTCTCGTCGAGGGCTGCACGGGCCGCCTCGATGGCCGCAGCCTTGGCAGCCTTCCATTGGGCAAGCGTCAGCGGCTCGGGGCTACCGGGCAATAAACGCAGCGCCATGGCCTGGGCACGGGCCCACTCCTCCGATGGCGGATTCCTTTCGACCAGGTATCCTGCTCGTTCGATCGCCCGTATTGCCTCGTAGGCGCCAGATTCGGCCTGGCGATACTCCCGAAGCGATTCGAGTTCGAGGCGCCTGGTCGAAGACAGCTGTGTCAGTCCATCAGACCCAAGGCTATCAGCCGCCTCAAGATCAAACCAGGCCCTTCCCCCCTGGTCGAGGGGTATCAGGAGCTCACGCCTTCCCTGGCGTGGAAGGTTGGCTTCCTTGAGAAGGATTCCTGAGTCGCCGACGCTCAACTGTCGGGCATCGAGGCGCCGCACCAGCACCATCAGGGCCGAACTCGGCACGAGGCGCTCACCGTCCCAGGCCAGGGGCAGAAAGCTCGCGAGGGGGACTCCGGAGGCGAGGGCGCCGGTAGCTGTCGGCTGACCTACAAAGCCGGCTACCGAAAGCGCTTCCTCCAGGGTTGCAGGGAGAGGCTCGAAACTGGTTATCGAAGGAAACTCCGGTGGCTCGGAAAAGGTAAAGGAGGTGGGCAGGTGCGTGGCGAAGGGTGCTGCGGACCTGGGGCTCCCCGACATCGCGTCAGCACTTCCGGAGCGGGGACGGAGTCCGAGCCAGGTGGGATCCGTAAGCTTGAGGCTGGCGACAAGGTTGGCTATCCCATCTGAGCTAGGCGTGGCTTCTTCCACGAGGCGGGCCCGTGAAGCAAGGACCAGGCCCTGGAGGGCGCCAAAGGAGGCAGTCGCATCGACCGGACGAAGGGAACCCGAGCGCAGCCCCTGCCAGAAGCCAGTGAGATTCCCCGAAACCAGATCGAATTCGGCGCCTATCGAAGTCCTAATCCGGTCGATTGTGGCTGTCGAGGTGGAGTTCCCGGCATTCCAGTCAATCGGTACCTCGACTGAGATGGAAAGAGCTCCAAATTCAGCCAAGGTAAGGAGATCGAGGGCGAGCCGGGAGGGGGCCAGCCCCCCGTCCGCAGGAGCTTCCAGTATCAGGGGTTCCCGGTAGGCCATGAGTGGCTTGCGCAGAGCCGATGCGAGGCGGAGAAGGGGATCGGAGGCAGGCCCCGGCCAGGCAAATGCAAGGAGCCCAGCCGCGAGCGCGAAGAGGGCAGGAAAAAACGGGAGCTTACGTTTCAATGACATTGCGACGATAATATCGGCAGGAATGATCGTGTCGCATAGGAGACGCTGACCTTTGGCCCCTAAACGCGATATAGTATTCACAGACGAACTGGAGGAAATCATGAAGCATGCACGGAAGCTGGCTGCTGGAGCGATGGTCGCGGCACTGTTTGCCCTCGCCCTTTCCTGCGCCCAGCCGCCCAAGGCCGAAATCGATGCGGCGCGCGCCAAGGTCGGAGCAGCGCAGAAGGACGCTGATATTGTAGCTTACGCTCCCGGAACCCTTCAGCAGGCCAAGGATAGCCTTGCCCGCATGGAGAAATTCCTTTCCGACAAGAAATATACCGAGACGAAGGCAGCAGCGACCCAGGCTTCGGCCCTGGCTGACCAGGCTAAAGCCGAAGTTGCCGGTGCAAAGGAAAAGATAAAGAACGAGGCGGCAAGCCTCATCGCCGACGCGAAGAAGGCTTTGGCAGCCCTGCAGCCAACCATAGCGCTCGCCAAGAAAGTCCGTCCTGCGGGTCTCGATCTGAACTCGCTCGACACCCAGCTTAACTCGGCCAAAACCAAGCTCTCCGAGGCCGACACCGCTTTCGGGGGCGGAAAGTTCAAGGATGCACGCGACGCGGCGAGCGCGGCCAAGGCCAGCTTCTCCGACATCGAAAAGCGCATCGCTGACGCCATCCAGGCTAGCCGCAAGAAGAAATAGTCCGGCTTGAATAGCAAAAAGCCCGGTGCCCTCCCTCTGGGGAAGCCGCCGGGCTTTTTGTTTGTGCCCTGCCGCTCAGCGCTGACTCATTTCAAGAAAGTAAGCTTTCCCTCCGCGACTTCTTCTTGCCGTGCGAGCATGAAGAGGTAGTCGGCGAGGCGGTTGATCCAGGCTTGGAGTTCGGGGCTGACGGGGGCATCGTGGGAGAGGGCGACGATACGGCGCTCGGCGCGGCGACAGACGGTGCGGGCTACGTCGAGGGCGGCCGAGGCGGGAGTCATGCCGGGAAGGACGAAGCCGGTGAGGGGAATGGCAGCCTCAAGGTCGCTGATCTGGGCGGTAAGCGCCTCACAGTCCTGTGTGGTAAAGGGTCGCGCGGGGGCCTGGCTCGGTGAGGCCAGCTCAGCGGCAGCCCGGTGAATATTCCGCTGCACAGCCTCGATGGCGCCCAGCGTAGACTGAAGCGTGGCTGAATGGCGCGCCAATCCGAGATGGGAGGACAGTTCGTCGAGGCTGCCGTAGGCTTCCACCCGAGGGTCATCCTTGGCCACCCGCTCGCCTGAAAACAGCCCCGTGGTACCCTTGTCGCCTGTCTTTGTCACGATGCTCATGGGGATGAGGATAGCGAAGCGGCGGGCGGAGTGAAAGTATGGGGGGGAGCGGTGGCGCTTTATCCTCTGCGGTAGTTCCGCGCGCCGTCTCCGGAGTTCGGGGGCCAATCTTCTTCCCGGGCGGAGCATGCGCCACTTTCTGCATATGCGCTCCTCGAATAATTAGGGTTAAATTGGGAAATATATGAAAATCATTCGAGAAGCTCTTGCCTGAGCAGATCCATCGGGATCGCCCCGAAGTGCGGGTCGCGGTGAATGAGGATGGCATCATGAAGGCAGGCAGCTGAAGCGATGAGGGCGACGATGAGGGGGAGGCGCTTCGTGGAGGCCGATCCAAGCTCAAAGGCCCGGATGGACAGGGCAGTATCCACGGAGATCACCCGGTCAGCGAGGGCTGCGTATTCCAGGGCGACAACCCTCGACATGATCCTATCGCCTCCGGCTTTGCCCCTCGGCTTCCCCCTCCGCGACACCCTCAGGCCACCCTGGCAAAACCTCCTCATCAGGCGCATAGTTGGGAACATGTTGTTCATAAAGAAGGGGTATCCATGATCTCCATCCTTGAAATCGCCTCGATTATCCTCTTTGCTGCTGTCGGAATCATCTGCCTCTTCATGGCCTATGCGACCATGTTTGCGAGGCGCTATCTCCCCTTCCACGAGGAGGGGGCCGGGATGAAGTGGGAGGAGCATAGCCCGAACCTTCAAGCCACAATCCTCACCCTCGTCAATCTTTCGGGGCTCGGCTTCCTGATTGTCGGCTT
>CAIJMU010000150.1 GCA_903821875.1 uncultured Spirochaetota bacterium | reverse complement strand
CGCGAAGGTCATGAGGCAGCCCTCCATTATCGTCATGTAGTAGCCCACCACGCGTTCGAGGACATGGCTCAAGGGAAGGAAGGAGAGGAAGGTGTCGTCATGGCTGACCACGGCTGCCTTCTCGGAAGACTTCTGCGCCGCGAAGAGGGCATTGTAGTGGCTCAGCATCACACCCTTGGGCATGCCGGTCGTTCCCGAGGTGTAGATGATGGTCATCAGCGCCTCTGGTTTGATCGCGTCGATAAAAACCTCTATCTCCTTCCGCTCTTCCTCGGTGATGGGATCGTCGATCTCGGACAGGGTGTAGAAATGGCAGACAGGGAGGGAGGGATCACCGATAAAGCGCTCGAAGGGGGAAACCAGGGTGACTCGGGGAATAGCCGACCGCATCTTGAGGAGCTTCAGGTATTGGTACTTGTTCGAGACGAAGACTATCTTCGCCTCGGAATGGTTGAGCATGTACTCGATCTGGTCGGCTGTGCTCGTCGGGTAGATGGGCACGGAAATCGCACCGAGGGCCAGGATGCCCATGTCGGCGATAACCCAGCCGGCGCGGTTCTCCGAAAGGATGGCCACCTTGTCTCCCGGGCCAATGCCGAATTTCCTGAGCCCCCTCGAAACCATGAGGGCCCGCTCATAGAGCTGCGGGTAGGTAAGGAGCTGGAGCTTCCCCTGCCGTCTGTACTTGAGTGCCAGGTGATCCGCGTACCGCGTCGCATGGTCACGGAGCATGTCGGGAATCGACTTGTAGAGAACCTCGCTCATACGCCCTCCTTGATCTCGCGCATCGCGCGGATACACCTGTCAGTCATTTAGTGTGTAAGTGACCTTTACGCGCATGTCAAGTTATATCGATGCATCCCCGGTTACTGATATATTTTTATCGTAACTGAGAACTCTCTGTACCACGACCCTTACTTGACGTAAAGGTGAAGCTACCCTATTTTGGGCACAGATAGAGAACGGCGGGGGGACAGTATGGCAAGCAGCATCTTCGGGGAATTGGCGGCTTTGTACAGGCCGGGAGTCTTCACGACCCCGACGGTTTTCTATTTTTCGCTCGACGAGGAAAAGAAGACCCTGACCCTCGGGCCCGAGGGCTGCGCGATCGAGGAGGGCAAGACGGTGGAAGAAGCCGACTGTGTCTGCAAGACAAGCGCAGAGTTTCTCCTCAGGATCTGGAACGAGGGCTACCGCCCCGGCCCCCTGGACTTCATGTCGGGCAAGATCAAGTCCAATGCGCCACAGCTCCTCCAGAAGTTCATGGAGGCCTTCGGGAAGTAACCTTCACCCAGGAAGGACATGGGAACAATTACGAAGGCAGTACCTACCGTCCCAGCTTCGCCGTCAGCGCCGGGACGAACTGCAGGAGGTCGGCAACAACCAGCACATCGGCCACCTCCCCTATCGGCGCGTCTTTGTCCTTGTTTATAGCTAGTATGAACTCGGACTTTCTCATTCCCGCCAGGTGCTGGATGGCGCCCGAGATTCCGCAGGCGACATAGAGCTTCGGCGCTACTGTCTGGCCGGTGGTGCCGACCTGGTGGCTCTGCGCAACCCAGCCTGAGTCCACGACAGGACGGCTGGCGCCGAGTTCTCCGCCGAGGGCTTTGGCAAGAGCCTCGATGATCTGGACATTGTCTTTCTTGCCGACGCCCCGGCCGGCCGACACGATGATTTCAGCCGTAGCAAGATTGACATCCTTTTTTTCAGGCTCTTCATATCCCAGAAATTCCAGGCGCGAAGAAGCCTCGACATCAAGGTCCTGGATCTCCGTGCTACCCGCCGGCTTCTGGCCCTGGAAGGCGCCGCCCTGCAGCGTTACGACGATCTTGGCCGTAGTTGGTACCACGGTGCGGCGCATCTTGGCATTGCAGGCGCAGAGTTCGAAGCCGCCCTCGGCGATACCTATGACCTCAGAGGACTGGGCGACACCGAGAGCGGCTGCTACACGGGGAGCGAGGTCCCAGCCATAGGAAGAATGCATGAACACGATCTGATCCGGACTCTCGCGCCTGATGGCCTCAAGTATAAGGAGTTTGTGCGCCTCTGGGTTGTACTCGCCCTGCTTCGATGCATCGGCCAGGAGGACGCGGACGCCTGCTCCCGCGACGGCCTCTTTCGTACCGACCATGAAGAGCAGCGGCTCGGCGCAGGCCTGGGCGGCATAGCCGAAAAGTTCCCAGGTAGCGTCGAGTACCTGGCCTCCGCGACATTCACCGATCAACAGGGCTTTCATGCGTGCCTCCGGGGGGTAGCAGTGTGGACCATCGAAACATTGATGATACGTGCTCTCATCGGAGCACCGCCGTCTTTTCCTTGAGGAGGGCGATGACCCTGTCTACGAGGCTTGCGACATCGCCTTCGAGGATGAGACCACTGCCCTTGCGCTCTGGCGCGCGGAAAGCCTTCGTCACGGCGAGCGCGGCAGGAAGCCCGAGCTCGCCCGGCTGGAGCAGGGTGATTTCCTTTTTCTTGGCCTTCATGATGTTCGGCAGGGTCGGGTAGCGCGGGGTGTTGAGGCCAAGCTGGCAGGTAAGGACTGCCGGACAGCGGAGCCTGAAGCCGGCACGGAGGCCACCCTCGAGTTCTCGGCGCAGGGTGACAAGGCCGTCTGCCCACTCAAAGGCCACCACGGTGGTGACGCAGGGAAGGCCGAGGATCTCTGCCACCAGTGGGCCAACCTGGGCAGAGCCACGGTCCTGTGATTGCATGCCCGTAAACACGAGGTCAAAGTCCTTGTCCTTCGCGAAGGCAGCTATCATCGAGGCGATCTGCCAGGGATCGCGACTGGTCGACTCAGGGTCGCGCACATGCACGCCCCGGTCGCAGCCCATCGCAAGGGCCTTCTTGATGACCTCGCCTACCCTGTCAGGGCCGATGGAAAGCACGGTGACATCGGGCTCGCCGCCGAGCTTTTCCTTGAGGCGCACCGCCTCTTCGACAGCGAACTCATCGTACTCGTTCATGCGGAAGGCCACGTCTGCCTCTTCGTACCAGGTGGCAGCGGCGTTCGGCTTGAAGCGTGACTCCAGGTCGGCAACCTGTTTGACGCAAACCAGTATCTTGATGGCAACCCCCTCCGGGCAGCCCGGAGGCGCCCGTTGGCGCTCATAGGCTCCCGTATGCGATACACAAATAGATAGCGTATCCTTATCCTACTTGACGCGGGTGTCAAGTAAGAAAATACTCATGTCAGGACGAACAGGGGAACACATGAGACTGAGCGACGAAAGCCACCTGATGATCAGCGACCTCGCCGAAAAGCTGGGCATCACGACGCGAACCATCCGGCTCTACGAGAAGCTCGGTCTCGCCAACGCGCCCAAGCGCACGGTGGGTAAGGTCCGCTACTACGAAGAGGACGACATCATCCGCTTCAAGATGCTGCTCAGACTCAAGGCCCTGGGACTCAGCCTCGAGGAAATGAAGGAACTTGCCGACCTCTTCGACCGCGAGGAGCAGACCCCGATCAAGATCATGCCGCGCCTCATCGAGCTCCTCGAAACACATCTTTGCGCAATACGCGAAAAGATCGAGACACTCCAGAAACTCGAAAGCGACATCGCCGCCTACCGCAAGCGCATCATCACCCAGTACAAGCTGGGGAAGTAGGGGGTCTCTGCCCTCAGGGAAAGCGCGAGAAATCCGGAGCACGCCTGGCGGCGAAGGCGGCGAAGGCTTCCGCCGCTTCCGGCGAGAGCAGACGCTCGCGGAAACGCTCTGTCTCCAGCCTGATAGTAGTATCGAGCGTTTCGCGGTTGCCCCTGCGGAGGAGTTCCTTGGTCAGTCGTACCGCAGCTGCGGGCTGCGCTGCTATCCTCTGGGCCTTTTCGCGCGCCACCTGGCCTGCCTGCCCCGTAGACACTACCTCGTTGACGATGCCACTTCCACGGGCGGCCGCCGCGTCGAAGGGCTCGCCCAGGAGGAAGAGCTCGGCCGCGCGCCGGTAGCCAGCAGCCTGGGGAAGCAACTGCGAGGAACCTGCCTCGGGGCAAAGGCCGAGGCTGACGAAGGGGAGCTGGAAACGCGAGCCTTCGCCCGCGTACACCAGGTCGAAATGGAGGAGCATGGTTACCCCGATGCCGATGGCCAGCCCCTCGACAGCCGCGACGAGGGGCTTCCCTGCGCTCTCGAGCGCCTCGATGAAACGGAAGACGGGGCTGCCGGCGTCGAGGGCCGAGGGATCGCGGAAGTCCGCAAGGTCGTTGCCACTGGTGAAGTTGCCGCCCGATCCCTCAAAAAGGATTACGCGGACACCAGGGTCGGCATCGGCGGCGGCCAGGGCAGCGGCCATGCACCGGTACATGTCGAGGTCGATCGCGTTCCGCTTTTCCGGCCTGTCCATCCGGACCGACATGATCCGGGAATCCACCGAAACGGTGATAGCATCAATTGGCATTATTTGCCCCGTGCAGCCTGAGCCATTCCTCGACCTGGGGAAAGTGGTCGCCCACAGCGTCTGGATTGGTCAGCATGTCGATATGGTCATAGTCGTGAAGGTTCCCCGCCTTTCGGGATAGGACAGTGTACCTGGCTTGCCCCGGGCCCGAGGACTCCATGAGGCGGCGGACGTCGTCGGGGTGGCCGAGTGCCCGGTCTTTCCTGCCGGCGATGTACCAGGCGGGGGGGAGGCCCTTCGCGGCGAGGCCCGCAGCGTAGTCGAAGCCATCGTCGGAATCGATCCACGCATCGTTCCGCACCCATTCAAGGCATTGGCTGAAGGATTTGGCAGTCTCGTCGCTGGAACCGATGCCGATCCGGCGGGCGGGAAGGTAGCCGAACAGCCCGATCAGGATGGGACACAGCAGTCCCCAGACCAGGTCCACCTTGAGGAGGCGCTCCACGGTCCATGCGCGCACGCGCCGTTTGCTCCCGAAGTAGCAGAGCGATGCTACCCTGGCCTGGCGCTCCGGATAGCGCGCCAGGAAGGACGACATGAGAACCCCTCCCCAGGAGTGGGCGATCCAGTGCTGGCTCTGGCCTCCCGAATGCTCCGTGATCGCATCGACAAGGGCAGGAAGCTCCTCGCTGATCGACTCGCTCTGGCCCCAGAGCGCTCCTCGGACTATGCGCGGGGGACTCTCTCCGTGTCCCCGGAGGTCGGGCACAAAGACATCGAAGCCCCGGCTGGCGAGCCAGGGCGCCAGACCCTTGCCCGAGCGTGACCAGAAGATGCGGCCGCTCTCGATGGATCCATGGAGCATGAGGACAGGGGGCCATGCATGGTCCTGGCCACCCTCACAGAGCCCCCTGTAACGGGCTACACGAAGGCTCCCTCCAGCGGGCAGCTGGACATTGAGGAATTCAACGCCGCAGGGCGAGGACAAGGGCGGGGAGGCTTCTGTGGAACCCTCAGCCATGGAGCCCCGGCTTTCCTCGGAACAGGGAAGCCAGAGTCATCACTGCTGTCCGAATTTCACCAATAGGATGATCGAGATCTCCTGGTCGGTAATCTTGTACTTGGCGGCCTTCGCGACGGCTACCAGGGCCTTTGTATTTTGGTCGGGGTTTTCAGTTTTCTGCGCGACGACCCAGGCTATCTTCTCCGGTGGAATCACTGTCGGGCCCCGGAAGAAGCCGGTGTTGAGCGAAGCCATGATGGCTGACTCAAGGCGCGTAAAGGTGGCTTCGAGGTACCTGGCCTGCTCTTCCGCGGCTACCCGTGCGGCTTCCTTCATGGCAGCGAACTCGGCTGCATCCCTTTCGTCGGAGGCCAGCAAGGCTGCTGTTTGTTCGCTGCTAGCCGCCTCGAGGGCTGCCATCTGCTGTTCATCAGCTGCCATCCGCTCCTCGATGGCCAGGTCGAGGGCAGCCCTGGTCTCCTCGAAGCTAGTCGCCGTCGAGGTCGTCTGGTCTTCCAGGTCTTTCCGAAGCGCATCCACGGCGATGGAAATCTCTGTTATCCGCCGGACTGCGTACTGGGGATCGCGCTGGAGGAGGAAGGCTACCGGATCGGCCCAGGCTAGCTTCACCGTTTTGACAAGCTCGGACATGGTCGTGAAAAGCCCCGACATGCGGATGGCATAGGCTCCTGAAATCACACGGAAATCATATTCGGCGTTCTTGGCGTACCAGAAGGAAAGGCCGCCCGGTACTGCAGCGCGAAGGTTCTGACCCTCGACCACGAAGGACTTCGGGAAGACCGTTATTCTGAGCTGGTCCGGATTGTTGGTAACCTCGAGTCGGGTGACGGTGAGGACATCCGTCGCGCGTAGTGCCTTGATGATCGAGCCCATGGTAGCCAGGCGCTTGGCATCCGGATCGAGTTGCGCTGAATAGACAATCTCCCCCGCACCGTCGTCGAGCAGGGTCCAGTCCGTCCCGTTTTCTGTCCTTGTTCCGGTCACGCTCATGCCGATCGAGGAAAAATCAACGGCCGAAACGGAAGTCCCAAGGACAAAGGCGATGAAAAGTGGCACTAGTATCGAACGCTCGCTCTTCATGGCTGCGTGCTCCTCATTTGGCTGATTGAGAGTCCACCGGGATGATGATGCTGTCGAGGGGCTGAATGCTCTCGCCCGGTGTGACGGATACGGTGGAGGCAAAGGACTTGCCGTCGCGGCCCGTAATCCGCACCGATCCCACCGCCTTCTCTCCCCGTACCACCAGCGCAATGGTTCCGTCAGGGACCGAAGCGGCGTAGCCCAAGAGAACGGTCATGATCTTGGGGTTGCGCGTATCCACGACATAGCCGTCATCGCGCTGCAACGAGGCATGTCGAGCGATGGACCAGGAATAGGCATCCCGCTCTGCCTGCATCGCCAGAAGGCGGAGATTGAGGTCGGCGATCGTCCTGTCCCGCTCAGCTATGGTCTTGTCGCGGAGATCCAGTCCCTTGGACGCCTTGTCGAGGAACCCGCGGTACCCGGCGATGGAGGTATAGGCTTCGTTCTTGAGCCGTGAAAGCATGGTCGGGGGCGAATTGACCCAAGGGACCGTCTCGAGCTTCCCTGTGAGATACTGCAGGTTGTCGAGGGAGGAATCGTACTTCTTGATATCCTCGGGACTGAGGATAGACGATTTAACCAGGTAGTCGGCGATCTTTACGAAGTCGGGGTTGGCCGCCGGGGCTTTCCAGCTTCCGATCAGGGCCTTGGAACGCGCATCGCTGAAGACGGGATTGAAACGCGCGGTCAGGGCGGCGGCCAGTTCGTCGCGCTGCTTGATCACGGCGGCGACGGCTGCCTCGCTCCGGGTCTCGAGCTCCAGGGTCCTGGCAGCGAATTCGTCCGTAAGCTTCTGCTTCTCGAGTTCGAGCACCTGTCCTGAGCTGTCGAGCGCGTCCTGGCTGGCCATGGCCTTGCTGACCTTGCTCTGGTCCCCGCTGGCAACTCCGAGCTTCTTGAGTTCATCGGTCCTTACAGAAATCTTCTCCGCGTAGGACGCCTCGGTAGCCCTGCGCTTCTTCTCCCATTCCTTGCGCTCGGTCTCGATCAGCGCAGTCTCCTCCTCTGGCGAGGAAGCCTTTGCGCTGATGGCAAGGAGGGCGGACTGGTGGTCACGGTCTATGGCATCGAGGTCGTTTTTCCGGTCGGACATGAACTGGTTGATCTCGCCCTGGGCCTGCTGCACCTTTTTCTGCATATCCTTGGCGCCAGAGAGGATGTTCTTGAGGTCGAGATCCTCGAAAACGCGGACGTTGACCGGAATCGAATCATTCTGTTTCTTGATGAAGCCGGTGACCTCGAAGGCAGCAAAACCGAGAGCCAAAATAGTCGCAAGGGAACCGAAGATCACCAGAAGGGACCTGTTCTTCCTCGACCCGGAGAACTCGGACGCAAAGTCGTAGGCAACCACACCCTGGGTCGTGACCGCCTTGGCCTTCTTGAGAAGGTCCTCGGCTTCGACGTGGATGAGTTGTCTTATTTCGTTGTCATCGCCCATATGCCATTCCAGCCTGCGGGAGCCGCCCCGCCTTCGATTCGTTCACGGAATTCCTCGATGAGTGGAAGATGCACTGGAGCCCAGAGCTCAGCTGCCTTGCGCCAGTCGCCGTCATAATAGGCCTTCAGGCCGCCGGCAAAGGCATCGAGTTCCCGATCGAGGGCTTCGTCCACCATTGAGGTCCTGACCGGCCAGTAAATGCGCTTGCCTATCGTCTTGCCCTTGACCTGGACCAGATCGAGCTCGACAAAGCGGAACTCTCCAGTACTGACTGCCTCGATCTCTTCCTTGATGAAGAGGGAGCAAATCACGGGAACCTTGTAAACGCGGGTGAGCCCCTCAAGCCGGCTCGAGGAGTTGACGTTGTCACCGATGACCGTGTTGGTCATCCGCTCGTAGGATCCGATGTTGCCATAGAACACATCGCCACCGTCGATGCCGACACCAACCTCGACGAGGACGGCCTTGAGCACGCGTTCCTCGGATTCGGTAAGCGCCCCACGGCGGGTGACGATCAGTTCGCGCTTCTGCATCATCTCGCTGCGCAGCTCGGAGGCGACCTCCTGGATCTGGTAGGCAGACCTGACTGCCTCGAGGCACTTGTTCGTGTCGCTTTTCATCGTACCGAACACCGCAAGGAGGGCGTCCCCGATGATGGAACCAACTATTCCATTGTGTTCGTGGATCCTGCCGATGGCCCGCTGGTAGTGGAGGTTGAGCACGTCGATGATGTCGTTGCCCAGGGTCTCGGTCATGTAGGTAAAACCCTTGATGTCCGAAAAGAGGATCGCGAGGTTCCTGGTCTGTCCCTCGAGACGGACGTCGCGCTCCTGGTAGGCCCGCTGGGCGATATCCTCGGTCACAAAGCGCCGGAAGATCGCCAGGAGATTGTCGATCGTGGAGGACAGGGAGTTGAAGGAGGCTCCGAGGTAGGTGACCTCGTCGTTCGGGGCCCCCTTGAGGTCGACGATGCCCATCTTCATGCCCTGCTGCATCTTCATGATGTCCCGTGTAATGGTGCCGACAAAATGGAGGATCTTGCCGACGAGAAGCACTCCCACCAGAAGACACACCAGGGTAAGGATGACGATGACGATCGCAATCCGTATGAAAATGTCTTGCGTCTCGCCATCGAACTCATTGCGACTGTCCACCCGGACTATCCAGGCTTCCCACTTCTCATGGTACTTGAAGACGCCAAACCAGCTCTCGGTGCCGATCTTGTACTCGATCTTGCCGTCCGGAGTCCCGGCTGCCAGGAGCCTCGCGAGCGCAGCCTTGTCAGGGAAGGTGGGGGGCTGGGGCAGTTTGGAAGACCAGAAAAGGAAGGATCCGTCCTTCCGGACGGCGAAAACCGCAGGCTTCTCTCCCTCGAGTGCCTTGGCCGATGCGGAGGTCATGGACTTGATGGTCGCAGGGAGGTCCGACTTGAACTGATACACCTCGTACTGGTTCGAGGCCATGCCGTAGACCTCGGAAAGGTCCTTCATAAGGATGCGGTTTACGTAGCCGACCTGCACACCCTGGTTGAACATGATGTTGATGTAGTTCGAGGCGAAATTGGAAGCCAGAAGGAAAAGTGTAAAGATCAGCGTGATCTTGGTGGCAATCGGCACTACGCGGGTACCCGCCACCTTGTCGCCGAGTATCGGCCTTAAAAGATCCATAGTTCAAGCAGTATACCGATCGCTGTTCCAGACGCAAGCCCTTATGCAGTCCGGCGTCCCGAAGGACGCCGGATTTGCGGTCAGGGCGGGCATTCCGCCCGCAATTCACCTCAGAGCATGGTCTTCACGCCCGCGATGACCTCGGCAATGGCTGACTGGGCCGAACCATAGAGCATGCGCGTATTCTCGCCGAAGAAAAGGGCGTTCTCGATGCCGGAGTAGCCGGCACCCTTGCCGCGTTTGTTCACGATGACGTTGTGTGCATGGTCGGCGTTGAGGATGGGCATGCCGTAGATCGGACTTGACTTGTCCGTGCGGGCGGAGGGGTTCACGACATCGTTGGCGCCGATGACGAGGGCTACATCGGTCTGGCCGAACTCCTCGTTGATTTCCTCGAGGTCGAAGATGAGGTCGTAGGGCACGCCTGCCTCGGCGAGGAGGACGTTCATGTGGCCCGGCATGCGTCCGGCGACCGGATGGATGGCGAACTTGACGGTGACACCCGCCTCCTGGAGGAGCTTGGTGAGTTCCCAGACCTTGTGCTGGGCACCTGCCACCGCCATTCCGTAGCCGGGAATGATCACTACTTTCTCGGCGTAGCGCATCATCGAGGCGACATCGATGGCCGAGGCCTCTTTCATCGTACCCTGGATGGCCGCTCCCGCCTGGGCCTCTCCGGTGATGGGAGTGAAGATGATGCCGCCTATCTTGCGGTTCATGGCCCTGGCCATGAGCTGGGTAAGGAGGGTTCCCGAGGCTCCGACGACGATACCTGCAATTATGAGGGCCGGGTTCTTGAGCACGAAGCCCTCGAGGCCGACGGCAAGGCCCGTGAAGGCGTTGAGGAGGGAGATGACGACGGGCATGTCGGCGCCGCCGATCGGGGTGGTGAGGACTACACCGAGGAGGAGGGACAGGCCATAGAAGCCGAGGAGGGTCCATCCGTCGAGGCCGGCACCCATGGCGATCCAGACACCGAGGGCGACCGTGGCCAGCGTGAAGAACACGACAAAGAAGTTCTGCGCCGGCAGCCGATGCGCCTTTTTCATGATGCCCTGGAGCTTGAGGAAGGCTACGATGGATCCGGAGAAGGCCACCGAGCCTATGAGGGACCCAAGGAGGGCCAGGATGGTCTCCGCGCTGCCGAGGGTCTCGCCCTTGGCTGCATAGCGGACGAACTCGAGGGCGGCGATGGCAGCGGCTGCTCCGCCACCCATGCCGTTGTAGATCGCGACCATCTGGGGCATGTCGGTCATCTTGACCGTCTTTCCGAGCCAGGCTGCTATGGCGGCGCCGATGACGAGGGCCCCGATCATCCAGCCGAAATTGTGCAAGCCCGGGGTGGCGAAGGTGACCAGGGTCGCGATGACCATGCCGATGCCCGCCCAGAGGATGCCCTTGCGGGCGGTGACGGGCGAAGACATGGCCTTGAGGCCGAGGATGAAGAGGGCCGCGACGACGAGATAGGAGACCTGGATGGGCAGATCAATGCTCATTTTGTCCCTTCTTTCTTTTTGCCGGGTTTGAACATCGCGAGCATGCGTTCAGTTACGACGAATCCGCCGGCTGCGTTGGCCGCGCCGAGGAAGACCGCCACGACACCGATGCCGAGCTGCAATGGGTCATTCGGGTCGGCGGCGCCAAGCGCGACCATGGCGCCTACCAGGACGACGCCATGCACGAAGTTGGAACCCGACATGAGGGGCGTGTGCAGGATGACCGGCACGCGGGAGATCACCTCGTAGCCGGTGAAGGCCGCGAGCATGAACACGTAGATGTAGATGAAGTCCGTCATGGTTAGAGGTTTCCTCCGTGGGCCTTGCGCACTCCCTCGTGGACGAGGGCACCGTCGCGGGTAAGGCAGGAGCCAGCCAGGACCTCGTCGGCGCGGTCGAGGGCGAGCTCCCCGTCCTTGATGAAGGGCGAGATGAAATTGAAAAGATTCTTGGCGTACATCTCGGAGCAGTGCACCGGCATGCGGCTAGGGAGGTTGGTCGGTCCGAGGATGGCGACTCCACCAGCCTGGACAGTCTCTCCCGCCTTGGTTCCCGCGACGTTTCCGCCGCCCTCGGCGGCCATGTCGACCACGACGGCGCCGTTCTTCATCCCGGCTACCATGGCCCCGCTGATGATGAGGGGGGACTTGCGGCCGGGCACGGCAGCTGTGGTTATGAGGACATCGCAGCCAGATACTGCCTTGCCGAGCTTTTCAGCCTGTTTTGCCTTCTCTTCCTCGGTAAGTTCGCGGGCATAGCCGCCCGAGCCGGCGGCAGAGACCCCGGTATCGACAAACTTGGCGCCGAGCGACTCGACCTGTTCCTTGGTCTCGGGGCGGACATCGTAGGCCTCCACGATGGCGCCGAGCCGCTTGGCCGTGGCGATGGCCTGAAGCCCCGCCACTCCTGCGCCGATGACCAGGACGCGTGCGGGCCTGATAGTACCGGCCGCATAGGTGAGCATCGGGAAGAATTTAGGGCAGGCCGAGGCCGCGATGAGTACGCATTGGTATCCGGAAGCCGCGCCCTGAGAGGACAGGGCATCCATGCTTTGAGCCCGGGAGATGCGAGGGATCAGCTCGACGGCATAGCTTTCGACGCCAGCCGCCATCAGGGCCTTGATCCGCTCGGGATCTTGCCAGGGCTGGAGGTAGCCCACAAGCACGGCCCCGCGTTTCATCGACGCGATCTCCTGTAGAGAGGGGGGGGTTACCTTGAGGATGATATCCGCGGCGCCTAGCAGTTCGGCGGGGGAGGCAAGGATCTGCGCGTCAGGAAAGTCGGCGTCCAGGATGCTGGAGCCAGTGCCGGCACCTGCCTCTACCGCGATTTTTGCGCCAAGCGCAGCGTATTTTTTTGCGACGTCGGGTACCAGAGCGACCCGCCGCTCATCCTTTTCCCGTTCGCGGGGAATGCCGATGAGGATTGCCATGTCAGCTCCTTGTTGATCGGTGCGAGTTCGAGATCGTCGGTTGCTTAGGAAAATCCGGACCCTCGACGCGCGACAGGGTACAACGCCAGGTCCTTATCGGGCAAGGAGATTATGAGAGCTCCAACCGATTTCCTTCCCTTCCGGCACCCGATTTCCGGCCACGCTGGAAAAGTCGCACATGCTTTCACGCTTTATTGACCGATTGTTTCCCTGGAAGCTATTATTATGTATATGCTCCCGACCTTTGTTGATGAGATAGGGGCGGTCATGACAGTGCTACCCTATAGAAAAACAGGACAAAGCAAGTCACACTGATGGAAACCCCGATTTCGGGACAAGGAGAACGCCATGCCCACGGTTCGCAGTCTTCTCGCCTCAAAAGAGTACGAGACCACCTTTTCGGTAGGAGTCAACGACCCCGTCCTTGATGCACTCAAGTCGATGGGAGCCAAGAACGTCGGAGCCATCCTCGTAAAGGATGGGGAAAAGTACGTGGGGATCTTTACCGAGCGCGACTATGCCAGGAAGGGCGAGGTCCAGGGAAAGACAGCGGCCACCGCGAAGATGAAGGACGCCATGACCTCCCCCCTCATCACCGTGACCCTCGAGACCACTGTCGAGGAGTGCATGGGCCTCATGCTCAAGTACCACTTCCGGCACCTCCCTGTCGCCGAAGGCGTAAAAATCGTCGGCATCGTCTCTATGCGGGATGTCGTCGAAGCCGTGCTGGACGACAAGGAAGCGGTCATCGCCGGCCTTGAGAACTTCATGATGGGAAGCACCTTCACGTCATAAAGTCCGGGAATCCCTCCCACTGGAATGGAGCTCCACGGCATCGCAGGATGCCGTGGGGCTTTTTTTCGCCTGCCGCGAAGTACCAGACCCCGATGATTGTCTGGATCGGCTGTGGCCTGCCCGGAATCGGTCGCCTCAGCCGCTCGAAGACTGTTCCGAGGACTTCTGCCCCTCCCTGGCTTTGGAAAGGTAATCGGCTGCCTGCTGATAGGCTGGATCCAGCTCGACGACCATCTCGAAGAGCGGGATTGCAGTCCTGAAGTCCTTCAGCTTGAAAGCCGCCATGGCCTTGTCGTAGAGAACCGGGAGGGCGGCGCGCAATCTGGCCCGCCGGTCATTGACCGCAGAAATCCGCCCTGGATCCTTCTGGCCCTTGGCAAGGGCCTCGAGCTTCTTCGAGGCGCTGCCCAGGTCCCTTGTGATGAGAAGCCGGTCGATTTCGGCAAGTGAGGCGTCGATGGCCACGGCATCGGCCACCGCTTTCGCGCTCCCCGCCACCTTCGCGAGCTTCTGGTCCACCTGTGCGCGTAGGGCGAGCGCCTCCTCGCTCGGCTTGAGAGCGATAGCCTGCTCGACCCTCACCTTGGCCCCCACAAAGTCGCCTTTCGCGTAGAGATCCCGGGCGAGGGCCAGATCCAGCTCCTGCGTGAGGGGCGGGATGAGGGATCCGGCGAAACCCGCTATCCGGGCGTCGATGACAGACAGGGCGGCCAACTCCCCGGTAGCCTCATCGAAGCGACCGGCGGCGATCGCTGACCTGGCCCTCTCCTGCCTCCGGGATACCAGGTCCCGCAGCGCTGCCTTCGAATCCTCCGAGCGCTTTTTCGTCCCCACGTCACCTGGGTCGAGGTAGAGGAGGGCGCGGGCAGCGGCCTCGAATTCGATGCAGGCTTCCCCGCTTTCATCCAGCGTCGCTCCGGCTTCCATCCTGGCCTGGGCTGCTTTGCTGCGGTCGAGGAGCCTCGAAACAAGGGTTTTCCGCAGCGCAGCCGCTTCTTTCCCGAGACGGACAAACTCAGCATTGGTTGGATCGAGGATGCCGACGGCCCCGTGGGCGAGAAGGAGGGCCAGGTCATCCCCCTCCGAGCGACCCCGCGCGGCGGAAAGCTCCGCGAGGGACCGGAGGTTCTCCTGGAGCCGCAGCTTCCTGAAATCCTCGATGCTCAGCAGCCAGGAGGATGCATCCTTGTTTTCGG
Organism: uncultured Spirochaetota bacterium; assembly: GCA_903821875.1. Lineage (GTDB taxonomy): Bacteria > Spirochaetota > Spirochaetia > Treponematales > Rectinemataceae > CAIJMU01. Next base: position 9,377 of record CAIJMU010000150.1, on the reverse strand, counting down.
GATCGAAACGGAGGGCCACGACAAAGAGTTGACGGATTTCATCGAGGGCGGCCAGGTCGCCGCCCGCCTCGACCCGGGCAGCGAAGAGGGCTGAGCCCTTCGCCTCGAGTGCCCTTGACTTGTCACGGGCGTCCAGTGCCTTGATGGCATAGGCGTCATCCACGGCGATACTGACACAGGCGGAGAGAACGAGGCTTGCCGATGCAGCGAGCGTAAGGATTCCTGCGAGTTTCATGAGGCCCTCCACAGGAAGGATAATGCCCGGCAATTGCCGGCCGCAAGGAATATGGGCTGCGAATATCGATGCGCTCGGGCAGAATACAGGTGTTTTGTTTGCAAAGCCATGTTACGCTATAATCACTTGGTCATGGAAACCCAACCCACCGCCGCCAAACCCACGCCGCCTCCCCTTGCGACGATGGGCGAACTCGCGCTGACCTTCATCGGAAGTGGCAGCGCTTTTGCGAAGCGGTACTACCAGAACAACCTCCTCGTGGCGAAGGGTGCCGAACACGTGCTTATCGACTGCGGCGCACGCACGCCGGAAGCCCTCGACAGGCTGGGTATTCCGATCGTGAAGATCAACCGCTTCCTCATCACGCACACGCACGCGGACCATATCGGCGGCCTTGAAGAGGCAATGCTGATGAATCGCTACTTCGCGAAGAAGCGCTCCCGCATGGTCGTGGCTCCGAGGCTGAGGACAATCCTGTGGAACCAGAGCCTCAGGGGAGGCTCTGCCTGGAACGAGATGCACGACGGCAAGCCCCTCTCCTTCGGGGATTTCTGGATCGAGGACAGGCCGAGAAGGGTTCCAGGCGCTGACAGGGAGCTCATGCTGGTACAGGTCGGAGAACTCAAGCTGCACCTGTTCAGGACCAAGCACGTCCCGGAGGGTGCGCCCAGCTGGAGGGAATCCTTCCCCAGCTACGGAGTCATCATCGATGGCTGCATCCTCTTCACAAGCGACACCCGCTTCGATCCCGACCTCCTCGAATGGGCACTGGCGAATTTTCCGCTGAAAGCCATCCTCCATGACGTGCAGTTTTTTACCGGAGGGGTCCATGCGGGCATCGACGAACTGGGCACCCTGCCCGCCGCCATCAAGGCGAAGATGTTCCTCATGCACTACGCGGACAAGCTGCCTGAAATGGCCGACCACATAGCCGAATTGGGTTTTGCGGGCATCGTGGAGCAGTGGAAGACCTACCTATACTGAGTTTCGTCCTTCGAAAAACCCAGCTCAGGCAAGCCCTTTTTCCACATCCAGGCAAGCAGCCGGGATGTCGAGGATGAAGTGCGCACCGGGTCCCGTCCCGATTTCCACGGACGATCCGAGATCGCTGGCAAGCGATCCGACGAGCCTCATGCCAAACCCGGGGGAGTTCTTCAAGGAAAAGCCGGCGGGCAGTCCGATGCCATCGTCCATGATCTCGAGCCTGGCACCCGGCTCCGTCTTGCAGAGGGTGAGCACGATGCTCCCCGCACGGCCAGGAGGAAAGGCATGCTTGAAGCAGTCTGTCAGGATCTCGTTCACGATGATGCCAAGCGACATGGCAGGTCTGGATCCGATATGCAGTTCCTCCAGCTTGACCCTGAGCGAGATGCCCCGTTGCTCCGCGCCGAAACTCTCAGCCAGGTGCGCAGCGATCTTGCCTACGAGCTCCGAAAGTTCGATCGAGGACTGATCCTGGGACCTGGAAAGGAGTCCATAGAGTTCGGCTATCGATTCCACGCGATTCTGTAGCCTTTGTAGGGTCCCCTTCGTTCGCGGATCGTCGTAGAGGGCCTCCTCGATCTCGATGAGGCCCACCACCGAACCCAGGCTGTTCTTGACCCGGTGGCTGAGTTCCGCGAGGAGGAGCTGCTTTTCAGCGTTGGCTGCCTCGAGCCGGAGCACCTGGGTCTGGGATTCCTGGATGCGATCACGCAATTTGGCGATGATCCAGGCAAAGAGGAGGTTGTTAGCCAGTCTCATCCCGATGGTCCAGACAAGGGAAATGCCCGAACTGAAATGCCTGCTGCCGGTAATCGTGCCCTCTGCCCAGGCCAGGGTGCTCAGGACGGCAAAGGAATAGCCCCACGGCGAGCCGAGAATAAAGCTTCCAAGCCCTATGGGAATCAGATAAAACAGCGAAAAGGAAAAATCACGTTTAGTCACCAAATCCAGAATGAATACGCCGATAAAGGACAGGCTGGTCATTACCAACCACCACCGCGGGGACTTGTCTGGTAGTTTCGGGAAAAACACTTTCATCATAAGAACATGCCAGCCCTTCGTTGAAATGCAGATTCGAACAACACTGGGACTCCGCTGGAGCCTGCGCAAACATAATATAACACGCTCTAATAACAAAGCCCCGCGACGCTGGACCATCCTCCCCTTGCCTTTGGGGCCTCCTCGTCGCTATTTTCCTTAAGAAATCCCACGCATAACGAGGTTCAACCCGCCATGGCACAGCATCACTTCAAGACAGAGGTATCGAGGCTCCTCGACCTCATCATCCACTCGCTCTACTCGCACAAGGAGATATTCCTGCGGGAGCTGGTTTCCAACTCCTCGGACGCCATAGACAAGCTCCGCTACCTCAGCGTCTCCGACGAAGCCTACAAGGGGGTCACCCTCGACCCGCGCATCGAGCTGCGCATCGACGCCGACCTCAAGGTGCTCACGATTGCGGACAACGGCATCGGCATGGGCGAAAAGGAGCTCGAGGAAAACCTCGGCACCATCGCCCGCTCGGGAACACGGAAATTCCTGGAAAACCTGCCTTCTGACGCAAAAAAGGACTCGAACCTCATCGGGCAGTTCGGTGTCGGCTTCTACTCGGCCTTCATGGTCGGCTCCGAGATCTCCGTGACGAGCCGGCGGGCCGGCGAGACAACTGCCCACCGCTGGACCAGCGATGGCAAGGGCGACTACACCGTCGAGCCTGTCGATTACTTCGAGGTCTTCCCCGGAGAGGCCAAACTGCAGGGAACCCTTGTGAAGATCGTCCTCAACGAGGAGGGTGAGGAGTACACGAGCCGCTGGAAGGTCGAGGAGATCCTCAAGAAGTACTCCAACCACGTCGCCTGGCCCATCCACCTCGTGTCGATGGAAAACGAGTACGACGACAAGGGCAAGGAAAAGGGCAAAAAGGCCAAGGACGAGCAGGTGAACGCCGCGAGCGCGCTCTGGCGGAGGTCCAAGTCGGAATTGAAGGACGAGGATTACATCGAGTTCTACAAGGGCTTCTCCAGCGGCTTCGGGGGCTTTGACGAAGAACCCCTCCACTGGATACACACGAAGGCGGAGGGGACCCTCGAGTACTCGAGCCTCTTTTTCATCCCGAAGAAAGCGCCCTTTGACCTCTACCGCGCGGACTACAAACCCGGCGTCAAGCTCTTCGTGCGCCGCGTCTTCATCACCGACGACGAGAAGGAACTCCTGCCCGTGTGGCTGCGCTTCATCCGCGGCGTCATCGACAGCGAGGACCTTCCCCTCAACGTAAGCCGCGAGATACTGCAGCAGAACCGCGTGATGGCCCAGATCCGCGCCGCCAGCGTCAAGAAGATCCTGGGCGAGCTCGGCGACCTGGCCAAGGGCAACACCGAGAAATACAACCAATTCATAGGGGAATTCAACAGGCCGCTGAAAGAAGGCCTGTATTCCGATTTCGCCAACCGCGAAAGCCTCATGGGCCTGGTCCGGTGGAAGAGCACTGCAGTCGAAGGCTGGACCAGCTTCGCCGACTACAAGGCCAGGAAAAAGGACGAGCAGAAGGCCATCTACTACCTCTCCGGAGGCGACGAGGACCGGCTCCGCAAGTCTCCCCTCCTCGAGGTCTACAAGAAGGAGGGCATCGAGGTCCTCATCTGCCCGGACGAGATCGACGAGATCGTCCTCGGATCCCTCGGCAAGGTCGAGGAACTCGACCTCAAGGCCATCAACCGATCGGACGCTGACGCCGACCTGGCGAAAAACGACAAACCGGAGGACGGCAACCTCGCCAAGAAGGCCTGCGAGCGCGCGAAGAAGATCCTTGGCGATGCCGTCAAGGACGTCCGCCCATCCAAGCGCCTCGCAGACAGTCCCGCCTGTGTAGTGCTTGACGGCGACGATCCCTCGGTCAAGCTCCGCGAGATGTTCCGCGAGATGGGCAACGAGATGCCTGAAATCAAGCCGATTCTCGAGCTCAACGGCAGCCACGCCCTGGTAAAGCGCCTCGTCGAGGCCGACGACGCTGCGGCAGAAGACATCGCGCAGGTCCTGCTGGCACAGTCGATGCTTGTCGAGGGCATCACCCTGAAGGATCCAGCGGCCTTCGCCACGCGCCTGAACCGATTGCTGAGCCTGTGAAGCCGACAGGGAACCAGGCCCAGGCGGTCCCAGAGCGCTGATCACCCACTCATCCGCAAACGCAAAGAGCCCGGAGGCATGACGGCTCCGCCGCCATGCCTCCGGGCTCTTTGTTCTAACTAGAGGCTTCCTCTGGAACCTATTCCTGGCTGCCGCTGTCCGGCAGTGACAGGGCCTCCCTCACGAGCCTGGTCAGGATCTTCATGTTGGCTGGCTTGGACAGGTTTGCGTAGAGCCCGACCTCTTCCTTGAGCACGATGGCTTCCGGGCAATCCGGCGGCATGCCGGACAGGAGGATGGTCTTGATGTCCGGAAACCTCTGGTGGAGCACACGGAGGAAATCATCGCCGCGCATCTCGGGCATGAGGAGGTCGGAGATCACCATACGGACCTCCTCTCCGCTGCCTTCGAGTTCGGCGATGGCCTCGAAGGCCTCGGCCGCCGAAGAAGCGGATACCACGTGCAGGTCCGGACCGAAGCTGGTCCTGAGGCTGCGGCTGATCGCCAGGGTCAGGATGGCCTCGTCATCGACGCAGAGCAGTGCAAGCTTCATCCCTCGGCCCCCCCTGATTGGCGCTCCGGGTTGAAACCTGGGAGCGACGGATCAGGCGGCTGGAACCTTCTCCATACCCTCAGTCTAGTCCTGCGGGAGCCTGAATGAAAGCTGAAGGACAAGCCAGGTCCGCTACCTAGCCTGTCCACTGCCCATCCCCTAAGGAATTTCTTCCGATTTCGCCTCGGGATCGCAATCAGGAACGCAGATGACGGGCGTACTTGAGGTGCGCACGCGAAAGCGCAGGCCGGCGAAGCGTGACGCAAGGAGGTCAGGGTGAACAGTTTGAATTCCATTTTGCTCGAGGGGAATCTGACCCGGGATCCTGAGTCCCGGACTACGCCAGCCGGAACGCAGGTCTGCAATTTCTCGGTGGCCAGCAACAGGTTCTACAAGCAGAACGACAGCTTCGAGAAGGAAACGAGCTTCTTCGATGTCGAAGCCTGGGCCAGGCTCGGGCAGACCTGCGCCGAGACGCTGCGAAAGGGCCGTGGCGTCAGGGTGGTGGGCCGACTCAAGCAGGATCGCTGGACAGATCCCGAGGGAAAGTCGAAGTCCAAGGTCAAGATCGTGGCGGAGCACGTGGAGTTCAAGCCGGTGCTCCGGGAAGAATCTGCCGAGGTTGCAGCGCCTGCAGAGCGGCAGCGCGAGGCCGAAGCGGTATTCTGAGCGGCACCGGGCGCACGCGGGGGAGGCCCGACCTTCCCCGCATCTGTCCTGGCTGCCATAGCCTGGCTAGCTGCTCAGGCCTTGGTAAGACGCTGGTTGAGCGCTTCCTGGGCTCCAGCAGTGGCCCGCTTCAGCGAGTCGAGCATGCCGTCGCGCTGGATCGTGTCGCGCATGCGGGCTGTCGGTCCTGACACGCTCATCGCGCCATAGAAATCCGCGTCGGCTATACCCAGGGGGAGGGCCATGCAGGTGAGTCCGAGTTCGTATTCCTCACGGTCCAGGGCATAGCCTGCCTCGCGGGTCCGCTCGATCTCGTGGATTACATCCTCGGGATCTGTCAGCGTGCGGTCGTTGATGCGATGAAGGGGACCTGGCCCGAGGATGGCACGTATGCGGTCGTCGGAGAGAAGGGTCAGGATGGCCTTGCCGACGCCCGTGCAGTGGAGGGGCAGCCTGTCGCCAGGAGCGGAGCGCATCATGAGGCTGCGGTCGGATTCGGCGCGGTCGAGATACACAGCCGTACCTCCAGCCAGGCAGGCCAGATTGACGCTCTCGCCGGTCTCGCGGGCCAGGCGCTCGACAAAGGGCCGCACTCGCTCGACAACGAGGGAGCGCACGGGAACCCTGGTACCCAGCTCGTAGAGTGCCAAACCTAGGGACCAGCCTCCGGCCCTGCGTTCTGCAACTCCACGCGACTCAAGGACAGCCAGGTAGCGCAGGGCTGTTGCCTTGTTCATGCCAGTATCCCGCGACAATTTCGCAAGGCTGATCTCGCCTTCAGTCCTGGAAAGATAGAAAAGAAGGTCCAGTGCCTTGCCAGCCGATTCGCTCATCGCAGCTCCTGACGCTGATGAAAAATGAAACAGCGCTTTGTCTGGTGAAACTACACCTACACGAACTGAGCGTCAAGCAAGGTTCAGGCTGCCCCGCCTCCTTCAGCCGCTGGAGCCTCGGAATCTGCCAGGATCGGAGCTGATAGGGCTATCGGGAGGGCTGCCATGAAAAGGACAAGGCCGAGGGCACCCAGCGTCAGCGCAAGATCGAAGAGATGGAGTACCGGGACGAACAGCGATATGGCGAAGAGGGGTCCTGCCAGGGCAATCCAGGGAGCCCTTGCGAGGCGCGCGACAAGGACAGCGAGCAGTGAAACAGCCAGGGGAATGGCGAAGAGGAAACTCCCGCCAGGCAGAAACCGGTGGAAGACTGCAAGGAGGAGAAGGTTGAAGGCCATAGCGCCGGCCAGGGCCGAGTCGCGGCCCCAGGACCGCTTCCGCGCAGCCCTGGCGACTAGCCAGGCAAGTCCGAGTTCAAGGCCCAGGGCGAGCCAGGGGATGACCTGGTAGCCCGGCACTCCGGGAAGGTAGCTGATCTTCCAGGGAAGGCACGCGAGCTTCGCGAACACCAGGCTCGCGCCGAGGCCGAGAGCCAGCGATGCGACCGCAAAGCCCAGCCAGGCGAGGAACCACAGGAGACTGGACCCGAGGCGGGCACGCTTCGCCCTGACCGACAACAGGAACCAGGCAAGGAAACAGAGGAGGATCACGAGGCTCAGCAGGCTTGCGAAACCACCGGAGTAGGAGAGGAACAGCCCGGGAAGCCAGTTGAAATAGACCATGTCCTGGGAGGAAACGAAGGCGTCTGATTTCGCATAACGCGGATTGCCCGTGTAAGCCTTCACAATTGGCAGGACTTGCTCGCCGTAATGCTGGAGCGAGGTGAGGGAGACATTGGCAGGATTGTCCCGAGGGCTGTGGTAATACGAAAGGTCGTCGAGTACGGCGAAGTTGAGTCCGGCGAAGCCCCGCTTCAGGAAGGCAGTGAAATCGGTGCCGTTCGGCATCTGGCGGTAGATGTCGACCGCGAACGAGTACGCGAAGGGCCAGCGCGCCGCCCGGAACAGTTCGATGGACGCAAGGTTGTTCCGGCCAGTCTCGAACATCACGGCGGGTCCCTTCACGCCCCTTGCCTCGAGGTTGATGACGAAGTTCACGTCCTTCCAGGCCTCGAAGCCGGACGTCATCTCCGCGCGGGCCCCCCAGAGCCCGGTTTCCTCTGCATCGGTGAAGAGGAAGGCAACCCCGTTTTCCGCCGTCGTGCCCGAGGCCTTGATGAGGCGCGCGATCTCGAAGAGGGTGGACAGGCCATAGCCGTCATCGGCTGCGCCCCTGGAGCCCTCCTGCTCGAAGCTGCGCTTTTTGGGCGAAGAATCGTAGTGCGCGACCAGGAGGATGAAAGTCCCGCTCTTCCCGGGAATCCGCGCTGTGATATTCTGGAGCGGGTAGCTGTGCCCGAAACCGTCGGTGATGGCGGGGTAGTCCCTCACGATGGGCTCGAGGCCAAGCTCGATGAGCCTAGCCTTTATATATGCGCGTATCGGGGGCAGCGAGGCCTGGTCCCACACTGTATGGGGCACCTCTGCAATGGCCTCGATATCGACCATGGCACGCTTTGCCGAAAACCCGGCTGCCTGGGGCGAAGCCGGGGAAGGCGTCATCAGGGCAAGGAGACCCAGGATCACGCCGAGCAGGACAGCAAGCAAAGCCGGGAATATTTTCCGCAATGGAGCCTCCAGAGCCGGGATGATAGCGCTGAGAGCCGGGCTGCGAAAGCGGCAAGGAGGCAGGACCGCCGGAATGCGCATGACTTGCCCGCTTGGCCAGACCGGATATACTAAGGCCATGAAGCGTGGTCTTGCCCTTCTCCTCCTGATCCTCTCCATCGTCTTCCTTGGCGCCTCGATTTCCTGTTTTATCGATGCGGCCCAGGGCAGGGATGTCTCCAACTCCATAGGGGGGGGCTTCGTGCTGCTGGCCTTCGCCCTCGGGTCCGGCATCGGTGCCCTCCGTGGCCTCGGCAGTCTGGGGGCGAAGCCAGGTCTTTCGCAGGACGAAAAGGAACACCTGGTGCTGGCGACAGCCTCCTCTTCAGGGGGGAAACTTACAGTCGCAGAGCTCGCCCTCGAATCGGGGCTTCCAGTCGATGAGGCTCAGGAGTCACTTGATGGATTGGCGGCAAGGGGAGTGGCGGAAATCGAGGTCACGCCGGAGGGTGCGACCCTGTACTCATTTCACGGATTGGGAGACGGCAGCGACAAGGCAGAATCTGTCCCGGTCTCGAAGGCCTGAAGCCCGGAGGCAGGGCAGCGCCGGCGGAGACTCCCCGCCGGCCCCTGTCCTCTCGATCAGGCCATCAGGTCTATCTTGGTTCCCAGTCCCTGGGCCTGTTCAGCCGATTTCATGAATTTAGCCGATTCACCAGCTTCCTCGGCCGGACTGCTGGCGACTTCGCCGGCTTCCTCGCCCCGGGGGGCCCGGAACTGCTGGATCGAGGGAGTCGAAAAGTTTACTGCGCTGATTTCCATGATTCCTCCATTGATTACAAGACAAAAATATAAGCTTTGGCAATTCTGGGCAATGGGACAGCCCAATGCTTCGGAGCCGAAGGAGTCCTGAAGGCTGGCTCCGAGCCGAGCGTCGGCTTCGCGGTCGCCTCCCCTACTCGCCCTTCTCCTTGCCCCCCTCTTCCGGGGGCCGCCAGAAGCCGTCCTTCCAGTTGAAACGATTCGTGCCCTGGAGGACGCTGCCCTCGGAGGCGGCCTTGAAGACCTGTCGGTACGTGGACTTCTGGAGTTCGATGCCTGAAAAGTCGAGGATAAAACGGCCGAGGCCCTCCTTCACGAGAAAGGGAATGCGGTCGACGATGGAAAAAGCCTCGGAGGGCGTCACGATGGAATAGTCGCCGCCGGAGCGGATCTCGTAGACCATGCCCTCGCGATCGGTGAATTCCTTGAAGTCGTAGGTCTTGGCAAGGTCG
>CAIJMU010000149.1 GCA_903821875.1 uncultured Spirochaetota bacterium | reverse complement strand
GATACCGACAAGGAACCCTACGACTGGCAGACCGTCGCATCCAAGGGCATCATCCTTTCGGGAAACGCTGCCGCGCTGGCTGCGGACGACCTTCTCGCCCAGGCCTATGGTGTCGCCGCCCAGGTGCTCCGTGCCCAGACCGTCGACCTCGACCATGACGAGGAAAAGATCTTCATAAAGCATAGAATCGACAAATTCGTGACCTTCGCGCAGATTTCGGTGGGCTACGCCTTCCCCGACGGCAATGCCATCGGCGGGCCCCTCATCGGTGTGGGCCGCTACATAGCCCAGGGACTCTCCAACCTCGACAAGGAGACGGGACAGGGCCTTCCCGCCCTCGACTGGACCTTCGGCGCCCATGGCATAATCGCCGAGGTCGATGCGGAGACGGGTGAGTACACGATCATCAAGATCGCTTCCGTCTTCGATGTCGGCAAGGTCATCAACCCCGACATCGTGCGCGGCCAGGCCGTCGGCGGCATGATACAGGGACTCGGCACGGCCATCTGCGAAGGCTACATTTACGACCAGCAGGGCCACCTCCTCAACCCCTCCTTTACCGACAACAAGATCCCGACAGCCAGGGACCTGCCAGAGGAAATCGTCAGCATTGCCATAGAAACCGCGCAATTGGATGGACCCTTCGGAGCGCGGGGGGTAGGGGAGCACCCCATGATATCGGTGGCCCCTGCCCTGGGCAATGCCATCCAGGCTGCAACTGGCGCCGAGCTTACGCACATGCCGATCCGCTTCGAGGATGTCTGGCGTGCCCTCCGGAACAAGGAGCCGATCGACAACTGGATCACCAAGACCCCTGCAGGCTCGTGCAAGTCCGACCCTCTGATACGCGCTTGAACAGCAACCGATGAAGCAGTGAGGACCGAAGCGGGAAGGAGAAGGCCCTGTTTGAATGCATAGTACTTGCGGCGGGCTCTTCCACGAGGATGGGGAAGCCCAAGCTGCACCTCCCCTTTGGCGAGTCGACCCTGCTTCGGACGACAGTGGCTGCAGCCCTTGCCGGTGGCTGCTGTCCGGTCATCGTAGTCGGTCGCAGCGACGACGAGAACCTGGATGAGCTGGCCAGCGGGAGGATCATCGTAGTACGGAATAAAGATCCTTTGCGCGGGATGCTTTCCTCCCTCCGCGAGGGGCTGGCCTTGGTGCGTGGCGAGGGTTTCTTCTTTATTCCGGGGGACATGCCAATGGTAGCTGCGACTACCTACGAACTCCTGGGCGGGCACTTTGGCGCCGGGCCGGTCATTCCTACCTACTCGGGAAGGCGCGGGCATCCCGTCCTCATGCCCTCATCCCTCATCCCCGCTTTGCTCGCCTTGCCCCAGGACCTGCCGCTCAAGGTACTCATTGAGGCGAGCGGTCCCTTGTTCGTGGAAACGGAAGATCCAGGGGTCCTCAGGGACATCGATGATCCGGAATCCTACAAGGCTTCCATTCTGGCCCTGTCTGCAGCCTCGCCTCGGGCTTAGCTGCCCTTCTTGTATTCCTCCCGCTGAGGCGTGAAGGAGTGGAGGAGGATGCCCTTCACGAGGCAGCGAGCCCCATGGGGAACGTTAGCGCCCGCGTAGAAAGAATCGCCGGGACCGAGGCGGCCCTTCACTCCACCGGCCTCGGTTTCGAAGGCACCTGACAGGCACCAGGTGAGCTGTTCTTCCTCATGGGAGTGCACGGGGCTCACCGAGCCTGATTCGAATTCCATCTCGGCGAGGAGGAGACCTCCTCCATGCGCGATCAGCCGGCGCGAGGGTTTTCCTGCGCCTCCAGGAACCAGGGGAAATTCATCCTTCCTGAAATACATGCCTTCCATCGAAGCTTCCTCCCCGCCTTTCGCAGGCGCGGCATTTGCGCAGCTGCGGTCTTTCTGCTACTGTCCTCGACAGCTGGGCATCCTGTCCAGTTCCCGGGAGTCAGCGGCCTAACGGAGGAGGAAGGACATGATGCCAGAGCGGAAGACCAGCGCCCTCCTGGTCGTCGATGTCCAGAACGATTTCTGCCCCGGCGGAGCGCTTGGCGTCGCCGAGGGTAACATGATCCTGGGCCCGATCAACCATGTCATGCCACTCTTTGACTACATTGTCCTGACCCAGGACTGGCACCCGCGCAACCATGTTTCCTTTGCCTCAAGCCATCCAGGCAAGATTCCCTCGCAGACGGTGGAGGTTCCAGGCGGCACGCAGCTCCTCTGGCCCGATCACTGCGTGGAAGGCAGCGAAGGCGCTGCCTTTCACCGCGACCTCGACACCGATCGTGCCTCCATGATCCTCCGCAAGGGAATGAGGCTGCGTTCCGATTCCTACTCGGCCTTTGCCGAGAACGATACAGCCATGCCTACCGGTCTCGGAGGCTGGCTTCTTTCCCTCGGCATACGTCGGCTCTACGTAGTCGGGCTTGCAACCGACTACTGCGTGCTCTACTCGAGCCTCGACGCCCTTGCCGCAGGCTTCGAGGTACTGGTCATCGCCGATGCAACCAAGGGTGTGGATGTACCGAAAGGGACCCTTGATGCCGCGCTCCTGCGCCTCGGACAGGCTGGGGCGAGCTATCTCCTATCCTCGGATCTGGGATAGAGCCATGACCAGCGGTCTCTTTACCGACTTCTACGAACTCACGATGGCTCAGGGGTTCTGGAAGGAGGGAGGCAGTCGACGCTCCGTTTTCGAGTACTTTTTCCGCCGTCATCCCTTTTCTGGCGGCTACTCCGTGTTTGCTGGCCTTGAGACCCTCCTTGCTGGGCTCGAAACCTTCCGCTTCTCCGGGCCTGATCTAGCCTGGCTCGAGTCCCAGGGCGATTTCGATCGTGGTTTTCTCGACTACCTTTCCGGTTTCAGGTTCCAGGGGGACATTCTTGCGGTGCCCGAGGGTTCCATCGTCTTCCCCCACGAGACCCTCCTCCGGGTCGAAGCCGACCTCGTCGAAGCCCAGCTTATCGAAGGCCTGCTTCTCAACACCCTCAACTTCCAGAGCCTCATTGCTACCAAGGCAGCCCGGGTCTGGCGTGCTTCGAATTTCGGTTCTGTCATGGAATTCGGGCTGCGCCGCGCCCAGGGCCCCGACGGCGCCCTGTCAGCCTCCAGGGCGGCCTGGCTGGGCGGCTCCTCCTCGACCTCCAACAGCCTCGCCGGCAAGGAACTCGGCATTCCCGTCTCTGGCACCATGGCTCATTCCTGGGTCATGTCCTTCAAGACCGAACTCGAGGCTTTCGAGCGCTACGCTGACATCTATCCCGAGCGCAGCGTCTTCCTCATCGACACCTATGACACCCTGGGTTCCGGCCTCGCGAATGCCATCAAGGTCGGTTCGGATCTTGCTGGAAGGGGGCTGGACTTCGGGGTCCGCCTCGACTCCGGCGATATCGACTACCTCTCCCGTGAGGTCAGGAAGGGCCTGGATGCAGCCGGGCTGGACAGGGCCTTCATTATCGTGTCGAACGAACTCGACGAGCACATCATCGAACATCTCGTCGCATCGGGAGCCCCTGTCGACCGCTGGGGCGTCGGAACCCACCTCGTAACCGGGGGAGATGACTCATCCTTTACCGGCGTCTACAAGCTGGCCGCTGTCGGTCGGGACGGGGAACTGGTACCCACCATGAAGGTCTCCGATACCCCGGAGAAGTCCACGACTCCAGGCCGCAAGCGCCTCTATAGGCTCTATGGCGAGAACGGCAGCGCACAGGCGGACTTCATGACCCTTCCGGAGGAGGAGCCATGTGCTGGAGATCGCCTGACCCTCCACCATTATTCGGCTGACTGGCGCCAGGCAGAACTCCTGACAACCCGGGTGGAAAGTCTCCTTCAACCTGTCATGGAAGCCGGTCGTGTCAGCTCCGCCCGCCCCTCCCTCGATGAAATCCGCCTGGGTCTCCGCGCCCGACTCGAGGCCTTCGACTCCACCTACCTGCGCCTTCTGAATCCCCACGTCTACAAGGTCTCACTGTCCTCCGGACTCCGCAATCTCAAGCTCAAGATGATCGAAAGCGGTATCCGCGGACACAGACACCCCTCCTGACCCTGTGGCTTCCTGCCGATCCGCCCTTGTGGCCGCAGCCCGGAGGCCCTAAGCTAAGCTAGAACCTGCGCGGGAAACGAAGCCCGCAGTACCGAAAGGGGATCACCTATGGACGAACGCCTCCTGTCCGCTTTCCGCAGCTCCGCAGAGGGCACCTTCCGCGACATGTTCGGAATCGAAGCCAAGGCAGGGAAGCCTGTTGAGATCTCCTCGAACGGCGAACATGGCTGGGATATCACCGGCCTCCTGGGCATGGCAGGCCAGGTACAGGGCGTCTTCGCCTTCCGCCTGCCCGGAAGCCTCGCGGAAGCCCTCCTGGCTAAGTCAGGTGTCGAGGCCGGGGCCGACGACAAGACCAGCCTCGCCAGTGGCCTCGTCGGCGAGATTACCAACATCATCGCCGGCACCGCCTCCTCGGTAGAAGGCGGCCACGAGTTCGACATCGCCCCCCCTGTCGTCGTGCGAGGCCCGAATCACTGCATCGACTGGCCCAACATCGGTCCCGTCGTCGCCATCACCTTCAGCACTCCCGACGGCTTCTTCGAGATCGACATCTGCGCGAAGATCTAGGATCGTTCACATTGGGAGTTCCCGCCCCGCGCCTGCGGGGCGGCCGTCCCTGAGGGCCAGGCAGCGATCAGTGTCCGGATCAGGGCTGCCTTCAGCCTTGTCGACGCTGCGCCAGTCCTTGACCCGACGCATCCAATCCACTGGCTGGTCATTGCCCGGAGCGCTTGCGTGGACAATGTGCATCCAGATGCTTCGGCATTCCTGATACCCCTGCTTCTTTTCAATTATTACGGAAAATTCGCACGGCACCGTATGTTTATGCATACATAGAGCTTGTCCCAAAGTACGCAACTTTCGGATCAGCAAGGATTCAATATCAGAATAGATGACAATAGGTATCAATATTCTTTGGAAGGTGCATGATTCGGAGGAAATATGCGACCCAAGGAGGCTTTCGCCGCCGTCAT
>CAIJMU010000148.1 GCA_903821875.1 uncultured Spirochaetota bacterium | reverse complement strand
CGTTACGGCAACAACGCTGAGCTCGGGAAGCCTCTCCCAGACTGCGGGCAGCGGTACGACGACCTTCAGCGGCGTCTTGGACTTCAGCACGGCCTCTGGCTTGTCAGTAAATGCGACAAACATCGTCGTCAATAACACAGTCCACACGAGCGGGAACGGTGTGGCTACACTCAATCCGGGGACCTTGCTGACGATAGCAGCGGCTGGAGACATGACGCTCGACGGCGCCTTCAGTCAGGGAGGGAGCGGAACAGCATCGACTGCCGGAGATATCACAACGACCAACGATGCGATCGGTTTCGGGAGCGCAGTTACTTTAGCCGGTCCAGTTGCACTGGCAACTGCGGGCGGGAACCTCAGCTTTGGGTCTAGCCTTGACGGGGGGCAGAACCTGACGCTGACAGCGGGGACGGGCAATGTGAGCTTCAGTGGCATCGTCGGCGCCACGAGACTAGGGGATATTTCGATCGTGAGCGCGGGGAACGTGACAGCCACGACATTAAGTGCGGGGAGCCTCTCCCAGACTGCGGGCAGCGGTACGACGACCTTCAACGGCGCCTTGGACTTCAGCACGGCCTCTGGCTTGTCAGTAAATGCGACGAACATCGTAGTGAATAGCACAGTCCACACGAGCGGGAACGCTGTGGTTACGCTCAACCCGGGGACCTTGCTTACGATAGCTTCGGCTGGAGACATGACGCTCGACGGCGCCTTCAGTCAGGGCGGCAGCGGAACAGCATCGACTGCCGGAGATATCACGACGACCAACGATGCGATCGGTTTCGGGAGCGCAGTGACCTTGACGGGGGCTGTAGCATTGTCAAGCGGTTCGGGACCCATCACCTTCTCCGCCAGCCTGAATGGAGCCCAATCCTTGATAGCCAACTCAAGCGGTACCACGACCTTCGCCGCTGCAGTTGGCTTAACAAATCCTCCCGCGACGATTACCACCGATGCCGCTGGCACCACCGCCATCAACGGTGGCCTCGTGAAAACCTCAGGCGCCCAGGTATTCAATGACGCAGTAACAATGAGTGCCGATCTGTCATTGGATGCAGGAAGTTCTACAACGACCTTCGACGGCACAGTCACTGCAGTTGGCAAGATAGCTGCAATTACCTCGGTTATTTTCAACGCCGACGTAACCCTCGGAGGTAGCAGCTCTTCGCAGTTTTCCCACTCCGTCACCTTCGGCAGATCCTCAGGCATACAGAACTTCTCCACCACCCACCCAGTCACCTTCGGCACGAGCGCAGCCGACCTGGTAACACTCTCCGGAGATGCCGCAACAGCTGTGACGATCAGTACCACGGCCAACAATGCCGGATTGATCTTCAACTCCACCATCACAGGGCCGCGATCCCTCAGTATTCAAACCCATGGCTCCGGCCGCATTGCATGGAATGCCCCGGTTTCGATTGGATCTACCAGCCTTGCCTCGGCCAATGTCCTGGTCAATACTGCCGGCCTCGACATAAAGGCCTCCACTCCGATATCAACCAGCACCAATAAGGATATTACTATCTATGTTGATGATCTCATCCTCCAGGGTGCCGGAGTCACCATGGATGCTGGCAGCGGAATCGTCACCATCGCTCCAAGGAACAATTCAAACTCGGTCGAATTCGCGCCGACAAACGATCCATCCATAGTGACTTCGACGTATATAAATTCCTCATTCTCCTGGATCAGGGCATCATCCTTGCATGTTGGCTCATCCTCCCAGACAGGTGATATCCATATAGGCAATACAATCTCCGGAACCAATGGAAGGGTTGTAGCTGGCGGCACGCTCGCCTTCATTCAGGCTCAAAGTCTCGGGGGCTCCGTCTATTTCGAGAATGACTATGATTCGACTGCAAGCACCCAGGGCAAGAGTCTCGCCATATATGCGGGAAGCGGTGGGATAGTTTTTGGAAAAGGTAGCCTTGCCGTCACGACAAGTCTTGGAACAGGTTCCTTTACCGCAAACCCAGACAGGGTCACAGGCGCCGGGAAAGTTGTCATAGGACAGAATACGACGGTTTCCGCCAACGGAGGCATCTCCTTCTTCGGAGCGGATTCGACGATCGAGTCACCTTCAGCGAAAAGCCTCACGCTCAATTCCAGCGGCGTGACGACGCTGGAGTCCACAATAGGTGCAGCCAGTCCACTTGCATCCCTTGCGACTGATGCTGGCGGTACCCTTGTTCTCAAGGGCAGCGGTATCAAGACCAGCGGCAGCCAGTCCTATGGAGAAGATGTCAGCGTAGTACCGCCGGGACAGGCTTTCTCCTTCATTGCGACCTCGACCGGAACAGGGGCGGTTACCTGGCAGGGGAGGGTGGACGGTGCAACAGACATTACGATCAACATAGGGGGGTCGGCCACCTTCAACGCTGCCGTTGGAAGCCAGGCCCCCTTGGGTACGGCATCAGGGACCTCGCTGACCTTGGCATCCAGCGGCGACACGACCTTTGCCAGTAGCGCCACCCTCAAGACCAACTCCGGCATCCTCCAGTCTGGAAGCGGACTCCTGACCTTCAACGAAAACGTGAATGTCCTTGGCAGCAGTACAGCCTCGACCTTTTCCAACTCGGTAGTCCTTGACTCGGAAACCTTCACGAGTGCTGGATCAGTAGCCTTTGGAAGCGGGAACGGTGATTCGCTCTCGCTCGCAAACGGGGTGACGATGTCCGTGGCTGGCAATCTCGATGTGAAGGCCGTGACAAGCCTTTCCGGAGGCAGCGGCAAAGACGTCTCCCTGACTGTCGCGGGAGCCCTGACCTTCGCCTCGATGGCCTCTGTGACAGGAAACCAGGACCTGACCTTCACCGTGAGTGGAACTACAACCTTCAATGCTCCGCTTGGAGGAACGAGCGCTGCGACTGCCATCGGGGACGGTTCTGGACCATCCCTTACAATTGCTTCGAACGGGCCAACTGTCTTCGCGTCCACCGCAACTCTCAGGACCTCGCAGGGAATCACTCAGACAGGGAGCGGCCTCCTCACCTTCAACGAGAATGTGGATATCCTCGGAGCTGGCACCGCAACCCTCTTCGACAATTCAGTGGTCCTTGATTCAGAAGTCTTCACTAGCCCTGGATCGGTAATCTTCGGGAGCGGAAATGGAGACACACTCTCGCTCGCTAATGGGGTGGCGATCGCGGTGAATGGCAATGTGGACGTGAAGGCGGGGACTAGCCTATCCGGTGGAGTAGGAAAGGACGTCACGATGACGGTCGGAGGGACCCTCGCTTTTGCCTCGATGGCCCCGGTTACGGGAAACCAGGATCTCTCTCTCACCATAACGGGGACTACGACCTTCAACGCAGCTGTGGGAGGAACAGGAGCGGCGACAGCCATCGGCGATGGCACTGGACCATCGCTCATGATTTCCTCGAGCGGCCCTACAATATTCGATACCTCAGCGACTCTCAGGACTTCGCAGGGCATCACTCAAACAGGGAGCGGGCTCCTGACCTTCATGGAGAACGCGGACATCCTCGGTGCGGCTACGGCGACAGTCTTCGAAAATTCGGTAGTGCTTGACTCGGAAACCTTCACCAGCGCGGGCTCGGTAAGCTTCGGAAGCGGCAACGGAGATACGCTATCGCTTGCCAACGGGGTCAAGCTCGCAGTGACGGGAGATCTCGACGTGAAGGCAACGACTAACCTGTCGGGAGGTGCGGGGAAGGATGTGGCGATGACGGTCGGAGGTGCCCTGACCTTCGCCTCGATGTCTCCAGTGAGCGGAAACCAGGACGTGGCGCTCACGGTATCTGGCACGACGACCTTCAACGCTCCCCTTGGAGGGACGATCCCGGCAACAGCCATCGGAGACGGAAGTGGCTATTCACTCATAATTGCTTCGACTGGGGAAACGGTATTCGGAGCGACTGCGACGCTCAGGACCGCGCAGGGTATTGCGCAGACAGGAACGGGCAGGGTCAGTTTCAACGAGAGTGTCGACATCCTCGGGAATGCGCCTGCCTCGAACTTTACTCATTCAGTCCTCCTCGATTCGGAGGTCTTTACGAGCGCTGGTTCGGTGACGTTCGGCACAGCCGCTACCGATGGCCTGGCCCTGGCGAATGGCGTAACGATGCTGCTCTCCGGAAGCGGAGCCCTCGACATCAAATCAACCACTACCCTTTCCGGCGGAGCTGCCAAGGATGTTTCCCTTACGACAGCTGGCTCCATCTCGATAGAAGCGCCATTGGATGGTGCTCAGGACCTCTTTCTTTCCTCTGCCGGGCCAACCCTGGTCACCGCGCCTATCGGTGCAACGACGGCACTGGGCGATGGTGTCGGTGTAGCTCTCACAATTGCTTCCGCTGGAAGCACGACCTTTGGAAGCACGGCGACCCTGAAGACTGCATCTGGAATAGTTGCCACTGGCACGGGAAACCTTGTCTTCGAGAACAATGTCACTGTGGGTGCAGGTGATGCGGCGACACGAGTCGATTCCAGTATCCGTTTTGCGCCAGAACTGTCTACAGGCATTACCTGGACCAGCGCTGTCGACACGACACTGGGCAGCATCGGCAAGACCCTTGTACTCGATGTACCGTCACAGACAACGGCACCCGGCGTTCTGGTCATCGTGCAACAAGGTACGAGCAACCTCACCATAAATGCCGCGGTTTCCCTCGGTGCCGATTTGACCCTGAACATCGGAGGGAACTCGACTGCCGCATCAACCATCGATGGAGAAATAAAGCTCACGGCCAACACGACAGGCCAGGTAACCTTCAATGGCGCCATAGGAAAGAATGTTGCTTTGGCCGATCTCGTGGTTACAGGTATCGGTGGTATTGCCATCAACGGCGGTAGTGTCGCCACCACCGCAACCCAGACCTGGTCTTCTCCTGTTACAATCGGGGCAGACCTTGCCGTTTCCGGAAATGGCCTGAGTTTCCTGAAGACCATCGACAATTCGGGCACGACTGCCCATTCGCTCACAATTACCGGAACGGCATCCACAAAGGGTTCCATCCTGGTAGATGGAGCAATCGGCTCGGTTCAGAGCCTGTCCAATATCTCTATTTCAGCCCCTGTTGATCTCATCCTGACCGGCATCGGCGCGATCGGAAAGGATGGCACTACCGGGACG
This sequence comes from uncultured Spirochaetota bacterium, assembly GCA_903821875.1. Taxonomy (GTDB): domain Bacteria; phylum Spirochaetota; class Spirochaetia; order Treponematales; family Rectinemataceae; genus CAIJMU01. The sequence continues at coordinate 8,450 of CAIJMU010000148.1, read as the reverse complement.
GTGACCGTTTCCACAACGGAAGCTGGTACGATTCTGCTCAAGGGTGGAAGCTACAGGTCAGGCGGCCTTCAGACCTGGTCCGCCGTACCGCTTGGACTTCGCGCCCGTTTCGATATCGATTCGGAATGGGGGTCCAGTGGATCGACTGTAAGCCTTCCAGCCACCGATCTCTATCTAGACGCCCCTGGCACGACGCTTACCCTGAAATCGGCATTCGTCCTGCGCAGGCTCGTGGGTTATCGTGGGACGCTTGCCCTTGCTGGTCAGACTATCTCGACGATGATAGCTTCCAAACCTGACGGCCTTCCTGGCGAAGGGGATATGGTGCTCTTTGGCGCAGCCTATTCGGCCATCGACAAGGACTGGAAGGATCCCGCCAATACCCGTTTCGCCTATCATACGGCTACCCTAAGCACCCCGAATCCAGGACTTCGCTACCTGCCCGGCGGCGGTACCTATGACGCAGCGACCGGAATCTTCTCGACGGCACCCACCCTGTCTCTCGCGGATCTTGCCCAGTCCTCGATCGTGGTCGCAGGAAACTTCTACTCCAATGGCGTGGACCTGCAGGGGAGCGCTGCATGGAACCTGACAGTGCCGGACAACTCCGCAGCTGCCCCTGTTTTCAACACAGGATCGGTTTCGACAGCGAACATGTGGGCATCTGCAATAGGAACCTACGCGATCGTGTTCAACGCCTCGGTCAAGGGTGCCCAGGGGCAGGGTGGCTTCATCAATGCTGCTGCGGTTTCTCCCACGACGAACGCTGTTGAAAAAAACAATAATTGCGTGGATGTCACAGGAACCAACAACGCTAACATCGTTTTCGGAAGGCCTGAAATCAAGGTGGCCACAACCCGGTATGACGATGTGCTCGAGATCACCTTCATGGATCAGTTCGGCCTTGCGATGAAGATCGAGAATTCGCATGGTGAGATCCAGACCGCCCTCTCTTCTGTGAAGGCGGCAGACGGAGTCGAGCTAGGCGGCATCTGGTACAACTCTCATGCCACTGGAGTCAGGTTCATCGAAGCCTTCGAGGATGTCGCCTGTACCATCCCCACCACAGATGCGAAAACCCTTCTCGGTAATGATCTTTCGACCTTCTTCCTCCGGATTGACCGTTCTGACTCAGCTTTCCGCTGGAACACCGACGCCACAGGTCTGAGTGCGGGCCGGCAGTCTTCCACAGCGGTGAACGACCTTGGAAGCACTGACCGCGGGCGTGCTGCGACCTCGGAGCAGCCAAGCCACCGCGACACGATTGTGGACATATCCCTCATCAAGGGCCTTCTCAACGCTGCAGATGGAAAGACCCTGGTCAGGGCTTATGGAAGCGCCAGCTACGGCGCGACGCCCTTCGCCGCATATACCGCAACACTGGACGGTACAAGGCCTGTGCTGATAGCCGTACGCACCGGCCAGGAGACCCACCAGGGGCCCACTGCTGGCCAATTGCCCGTTGATTCTCACAATTATTTTGAACTTGAGTATTCTGAGGCTGTCGGGCTCGGCGATCTCGCCGCTGGTTCGAGCTATGGCAACATACGGAGCGGACTCACCTTCGCCTCGACGGCAGAGCACGGCGGGGACTATACGAGCGATGGTACTACTGCCGTGCTCCAGGGCTACCTTTCCCTGGCCGGGACGGTCAGCCGCGGAGCGAAGCCCAATGTCAGCGGCATTGCGCCAACGCAGACAGCCAATGCCCTGTCCCGGGCTGATGTGACGCCCGAGCGGGTGAGGATACACCTTGCAGGCTGGGCAGAGGATGGAAGTTCCCTCAACTCGGCCTGGACCTGGTACTGGCCCGGATGGCTCGAGGATCTCAGCCAGCCGGCGGGATCGGTGGTTTCACTGGAAAACAACGGAATCCTCGATGGTTCGGGCAATCCCATAGAGCCCAGCGCCGGCGCGACCTCGGCAAGCAGCATCCTGGCCTGGTCCAACGGTTTCGCCTCTGCCAAGGCAGCAGTCACCATCTCTTCGGCCGAGCAGGCAGGCCAGACCTACGGTGTCTGGGACATCTGGGAACCTACCGTTGCCCTGTCGAGGAACAAGAGCAATTGGACGGTTCTCTACGGGGAGATAGTTCCGCTTGATTTCGACAACAATACCCGAATCGACCGTCTTGAGTTCCATCTCATGGACAATGCACGCTTCCCCCTGACTGCCCCCCCCGCTCTGGACGACATGACCAAGCGCTGGGCTTCGATTCGCGGATGGATCGCAGACGACCTGGCCGGTGACGAGAAGGCCGCGTCCTGGTTCGGACTGCCCGATACGCGGGGCGGCGCGCGACCAGCGCGGCAGAACAGCAGCGGGGCTGTTACCGTTACCAGCCAGACCTCGGGAGGCATCCGCGATTCGTCCATGACGGTTCTCGCCCTCGGTTCATTCCTGGCCTGGGATGCTGCTGTCGACTTGGTCGGGAAGACCGCCACTGCCTCGCACAACGCATCTTTCAAGAGTTATGTGACTTCGGCTTTTTTCCAACCAGCAGGCTCTGTCGATGTACCGGACGATCCTTACTTCGCCATCGTTCTCCGTGACACCGACCCAGGCTACAACTGGACCAGCGGCTCCACCCTCCATCTGAGCTACGAGGTCGGTGGCGGAATTACCGACCTTGCAGGGAACAGGCTGAAGGCGATCGCCGACATCATGACCGTTCAGCGTGTTGCCCCGCGCTTCAGGCTTTCGCTGGCAATTGCAGGCAGTTCCAAGAAGCAGATGTACCTTCAGTTCACCAAGGCGGTCAATATAGAAAGCCAGGCTGGCATTGAAGGTCTGCTCGGCCAGTCCGCTGAAAAGCTAAAGACCATTTTCAGGTTTGATATTCCGGATCTCTATGTTGTGGAGGCGACACCGATACTCGACCTCGACGGCAAGACGCAAAATAAAGAGGTCATGCTCACGCTGAACCGGCAACTCTCCGCGTCTGACATCCTCGGGCTTACCTTCGGAGTCCAGCCCAAAGAAGATCTGGATCCGGTCACAGGGGAAAAGATATCAGGCTCCTTCATCATCGACGAGGCTGCCGCAACCCCATTGTCGCCAGACGAATCGCACAGGCTCTCGGATCTCGGCCTCGGCGTCATTGAAGTGAACGCGGCGACTGATGGCGTCCACGACGTCAAGGATCCCCTCCATCCCGAGATCCAGGCAGGAACCGTCGATACACCGACGAGCGCCCTAGGCGCACTCAGGATCTTCGATGGCTCGGGCAGGCTCCTCGACCGCGACATCACGGTCTACTCCTCCCTCGATCCAACGCTCAAGGGAAAGACCAGCTATGAGAATCTGCCGGTGCAGCTCGGCTATGACGTCAATCCCTCGACGGCCTACGCTCCCTTCATCCCGATCACGGGCCGCGATCCCGACATCGGCACTACCTGGCTTCCGGGCATCCTTCCGGGTTTCAACGACAAGGCGAACGCCGAAGCCCGGACCATCACACCCTTCTGGAACGGCGGCACGACCAGCCTGCTGCGCAGCTTCCGCATCCCCGGCAACGACTCGGAGGTCAAGCCCGGTGCAAATCTCGGCTTCATGTTCTCGCTCGGAGGCCTGTACTGCCTGCGCGCCACGAGCCCTGATGATCCGAGGCAATTCGACCTGTTCCGCCTGGGCATCGACGAGGTCAAGCAGCAGCGCGGCAGCGTAACCATACAGAGCAACGTGATCGATCCGACCAAGGGCGAGCGCACCGCAGTCCAGGTTGTCCTTCCCCAGGCCGGAACCCTCACAATTACGATATTCACCCTCGACGGGGACCTCGTCAAGAAGGTCTTTAACGACAGGCAGGCGGCCGGCAGTTACACCTTCTTCTGGGATGGCCGGAACCTTGCCGGGGACGCGGTTGCACGGGGAGTCTACTTTGTACGCGTCGTGGCCCAGGGCATAGACGAAATCAGGAAGGTGATGGTGGTCAGGTGAGGTCCCCTACCATTGATTGTTGAGGCTGAAGTGGAGTTCGGGATCGGCTATCTCGACGGTGCCGACCGTGGGCGACTTGTAGTCGAAGGGAAAGATGGAGAGTTCCAGGACAGCCGATGCGCTCGAGGTCGGGAAGTCCAGGGTGCTTGAATCGTTCGTGATACGGAGTTCCAGCCTGGTCCACTGACCGTTCGATGGCACCTCGTTGACAATATCGCTGGCAGGAATTCCCGCACCCTGCTCCGAGGTCACGGTTTGCATGATCCTGAGCGAGACGTACTGGGCTGCGAAGGGTTCGGCGGCACCTGCCTCGCTGGGGAAGAGCTGGCCAGGGGGTTTCCGTATCCAGAGCGTGTATTTCCAGCCGCGGCCGTGCACGAGGTCAGGGGCAGTATCCTTGGGCTTCAAGAGGAGCCGGAGCCGGTAGTCGCTGGCTATATCGGTCCTGATGATGCGGAGATTGTCAAACCAGAAATCAAAGGGCGTTGTGGGCTTGCCAAAAACCAGGTCGGCAAATGCCAGCGGGTTCCAGGTGAAGTCAGGGAATACGTATTCTGCCTTGGCGGTGGTCTTGACATAGGTGGTAGCATCATAGTTGATAGTGCCCGTCGGCGCAGTTTGCCAGTAGAACTCTGCTCCTGTCCCCGACAGGAGCCTGAGCGAGTAGGTGTGGGAAACCATTGCTCCTTTGGCTTCCGCGAGGCTTGCCAGCGCGTAGCGGAAGGCAACGGGATTCTTGCCGAGGGGCAGCCCGAACACGTGGACCATCAGGGTATTTCCCGAGATCGCGTGCTCGCCGGAGGCGCCGATCGTCACCGTCGGCTCGAAAGCCTTGAGATCGTTATAGTCGGTACTCGCAGGATCTTCTTTCCACTTCCACCCATTGGCTGCAAGCGCAGCAGTACTGGAATTGGCACCCTCGAAATCTCCCCCGGTGATGAGGTTGACCAGGCCCAGGCGATAGGCGGGTACGTCGTGGTCGACGCCCTCAAGGCTGCCCGCCGTGACGGTTCCAGCCGGCTCAAGCTTCATGTACGGATATCCTGCCGGGTTGCTGTCATCCCGCGCGTCGGAGGCACCCCTCCAGGCCCAGGTCCAGACAGCCGTACCCTCGAAACCGGTGGATGTCAGATCCTGCCTGTCCAGGTCCGAAGCGGCGATGAAGTTGTCCGCAGGATTGCGGTACAGTGCGAAGGGATCGGAGAGCCCGAGGAGCTCCGCCAGGTTCTGGCAGGACAGGAGGCCCAGGAGGGGCGCGAGGGCGAGGAGGCGCGTGTAGCGGCGAAAGGCCATGCATCCACTATATCGCGCCACCGGGTCGTGCTGCCATCGAGTAGGCTACCTTGGCCTGGTCCGCGCCCTTCATTGCCCTCCCGGCCCCACTCGTTGTATAGTTCTGCGCAACACGATTGGAAGGAGAACACTCGCCTATGAAGATCCTCATGGTCTCGAGCGAGGCGGCACCTTTCGCGAAGGCTGGCGGGCTTGGAGATGCAGTTTCTGCACTCTGCCGAGCCTTGGCCCAGGCAGGGCATGATGTCCGTCTCCTTCTACCCCGCTATTATTTCATTTCCCGCAAGGATCTTGGGACGGAAGCAGCACCCCTTGGGCTTCCCTTTCCTTCGGGAGAGGTCTGGACGGCCATCTACAAGGGCCAGCTCCCCGCTTCCAAAGTGCCCGTGTATTTCCTCGAGCACGAGGGATATTTCGGGAGGGACGGGATTTATGGAACCAAGGCGGAACCCGATTTCGCCGACAATTCCGAGCGTTTTGCGCTTTTGTCCAGGGCTGCCTTCCAGCTGTGCCGGGCCCTCGACTGGTACCCTGACATCCTCCACTCGCATGATTGGCCGACTGCCCTTGTCCCCGTCTACCATCGACATCTCGAAAGGAGCGGGAGCTTTGCCCGCACTGCAAGCGTTTTCACGATTCATAATCTCGGCTACCAGGGCTCCTACCCCAGCGGGCGCTTTCCGGCCCTGGGCCTGCCTTGGGAACTTTTCAGCGCGGCTGGCTTTGACCGAGGGGGCAGCATCAACCTTCTCGCTGCCGGCCTCCTCGCCGCCGATTTCCTTACGACCGTTTCCCCGACCTACGCCCGCGAGATTCAGACCCCCGAATACGGAGCGGGTCTCGATTCCATTCTCAGGCACCGCTCCTCGAGCCTCATAGGAATACTCAACGGGGTCGACGGGTCGGAATGGGACCCGGGCAAGGATCCCTGCATTCCAAAGCCCTTCGACTCGAAGGACCTCAGTGGGAAGGCCCTTGCCAAGGCCGCCCTCCAGCGAAGCTTTGGCCTGCCCGAGGATCCGAGCATCCCGCTCGTGGGAATGGTTACGCGGCTGACTGAGCAGAAGGGCATCGGTGAACTCTTCGGGCCACTGCACGGCAGCGCCTGGCGCATGTGCAACGAGATTGCCCTCCAGTTTGCAGTGGTCGGTTCGGGCGAGGCCTGGTGCGAGGATGAACTCCGTTCCCTCGCCGCCTGTCTGCCCAATTTCAAGGCGCGCATAGGTTACGACAACGACCTCGCCCATCTCCTCATCGCCGGTTCGGATTTCCTCCTCATGCCGAGCCACTACGAGCCCTGCGGCCTCACCCAACTCTATGCCCTGCGCTACGGCACCCTCCCGATAGTGCGCCGCACCGGAGGACTCGCTGACACCGTCGAGAACTATGATGAAGGCTCAGGAAGCGGCACGGGCTTCATGTTCGATGTCCTGACACCGGGTTCGGTCTTCGACACGACAGGTTGGGCGATCTGGGCTTGGTACAACAAGCCCCAGCACATCAGGCTCATGAGGGACCGCGCCATGAATTGTGAATTTTCCTGGGACAGAAGCGCGGTGGAATATGGCAAACTGTACGAAATGGCGCTTTCCCATATCAGGGGAAAGTAGCCCAGACTACCGGAGGTTTCTCCCATGGCAGCACCTGTGACCGCAGTCAGCGGTTCCGACGAAGCCCTCCGCGATCGCCTGATCGCGGAGTTCCGCCGCCGCAAGAACGCGGCGACCACGGCCGACCTCGTGGCGGCAACCGGACTTCCCGTCGACCGGGTCTCCGCTGAGCTCCCGTCCATTTCCGACGAGTATGGCGCGCGGCTCCGCGTCACCGAATCGGGCGAGATCCTGTGGTCCTTCCCCGAGGGCATGAAGAGCAGGCTCCGCGGCTTCGGCCCGGGGTTACGGCGGTTCTGGAAGGGCTTCCGGAAGGGTTTCGTCACAGTAGCTACCTTCTTTTTCAAGGCCTGGATCGCGGTCATGCTCGTCGGCTACTTCGCGCTCTTCATCCTCCTCGCACTCGTGGCCCTCCTGGCATCGATCGCCATGAAGACGGCAGGCCGGGGAGACAGCGACGGGGACGAGGGGGGCGGCGCGATCGGGCTTTTCCTCTCCGGGCGCGTCATCGGCATGATCTTCGATATCTGGTTCTACTCGGAACTCTTCAAGGACCCGCGGCAGCGGCAGTGGGAACATGACCGGAAGGCCCAGAAGCGCAGGGAGGGGCGGCCTCTCCACAAGGCGATCTTTTCCTTCGTGTTCGGGGAACCCGACCCGAACGCCGGATGGGATGAAACCGAAAGGAAGACCGTTGTAGCCTTTCTGCAAGCCAACAAGGGCCTGCTGACCATGCCTGAGTTCCGTGCCCTCACTGGCCTGTCTCCCCTCAAGGCTGAAAGCCGCATCAACCGCTACCTCTCGGATTTCAAGGGCAATCCCGAGGTTTCCGAGGCCGGAACCGTGCTTTTCGCCTTTCCGGACCTCCTTCGCCGCGCGGAGCGCTCCGACGGGACCTTCGGCCAGTCCATTCCGCTCAAGCAGACCGAGGTTTTCTCCGCCAACAAGGGCAAGATGAACTCCTGGTTTGCGATCATCAATCTCGTGAATATCGCATTTGGTTCCTATTTTATCGCAGGCGCGATCCTTCCCCATCACGTGAAGACCGTGATCTACCGCGGGCGTGAGGTCGTGCAGGCCGGTTGGGACTATCTCTACCTGATCACCTCTGGACTGGCGAAGATGTTCTTCGATCTGCCGAACCCTTCGCTCGCGCTGGGAATAGGGCTTGGCGTGGTTCCCGTGACCTTTGGACTCCTGTTCTACGGAATCCCGGCACTACGCAACCTTCGGCTGAAGCGGCGGAACGAGGCCATCAAGGTCGAGAACCTCCGGCGCTTTGTCTACCCTGCAATCCTTGACAAACCCATCGGCTTCAGGCCTGAGGGCGTTGCACCCACGCTCGAGGCGGCGAATCCCGCCGACAAGGGCGCGCGCGACCGCATCGTGACGGAACTCGCAGCCGCAGAAGGCGGCGAGCCTGGTTCCGACGGTGGCTGGACCTGGACCTCGATCGTCCGGGCGAAGCAGGATGTGGCAAAGGCACGCGCGGCGGTGAAGACCGGGAGCACGGAACTGGGGAAGACGGTCTTCGACAGCCACGATGGGGGCTGAGGCCTCCACTGACCATCGGGGGCGCGGCGTCGCCTTCGCCCTGTTGTCTGCCCT
>CAIJMU010000147.1 GCA_903821875.1 uncultured Spirochaetota bacterium | reverse complement strand
CGGCGGTGGGACTGTGGGTGATTCTGGAAACTGTCTTGAAAACCGTGTCTTTGACACGGCGACAGCTACGGCAAGAAGCTTGGCGGCTTGATCAGAGCCCCACTACTGGGCTATTGGGGTATTCGCGTACGGATTCAGGATATACTTTATGCCAGTTACTGTGTGCGAACCTGAAGGTGCCTGAATAGCACAAACACCGGAAGAGGGGGCCTGGCACTTGTAAGAGAAGTCGTCGACATTGTCGAAAAGCACATAAATAGGAAGGAGCTTCGGATACCCTAGACTTGGGAACATCATTCCGGCAGTGGTTAGGCTGACAACTATTTTTGAGCCGCTCGTTCCAATCTGAGCTTCCTTGGCTACACTTTGAATGTATGTATCGAGCGGTCCTGCTACGGCGAAGCTGACGGTACTCGTCGTGCTTGCCGTCACGCTGTTGGCATCCCTTACCGAGAAAACTACGTCCGCGGCCGACTGCACGCTTGTCGGGGTGCCGGTCACCTCGCCGGTTAGCGAGCTGAGGCTGAGGCCTGGAGGCAAGGTGCCGCTACTGACAGTGTACACATAGGGAATCTTGCCGCCGCTGGCGCTGAGGGGTGAGAAGCTGGTCATGGCCATATTCTGCGACAGGCTCTGCGCGGTGGTCTTTGCCGTAGCACTGAGGGCCGATCCTACGGTTACCGTCACGACTGCGCTTGTCGTAGTTCCGTAGCTGACCTTGAAGTAGTAGCTACCAGCTACCACTGAGCTTGTTGCAGTCACCGTGATGGTGTCAGCGCCGCCGCCGGCTATGCTGGTCGGGCTTGGCGTGATGCCTGAAGGCGCTTCTGTTCCCGCCGTGGTTCCAGCGCTGCTTGTGTACCATGTAAAGCTTGGGGTTGTTCCTGAGGTAATGTTGGTGGAGGTTACAGCGAAGGTAACGCTGCCGGCTGCACCGCCATATATGGTCCCGGTCTGTGTTCCGACGTTGACGACGGCTATCGTCCCCTTGGCCTTGACCTTCACGGTAACAGTTGCGGTACCAGCCTGGGGCTGCGTGGCAGCGGAGGGTTGGGTAACCTGGGCGGTCAGGGTCACCGAGGTTTCAGAAGCTGCCGGGGTGATGGTAACCGTACCCGTTGTGTTGCTCGGGCTGGCCACCGCCGGATCGCTGGAGGTCCAGGCCAGGACGGTGCCACGGTCACCCTTGAGCGGAAGACCGAAGTTTGTCGTAACTGCCTTGGCATTGTCGCTGGGACCGAAGGTGCAGGTATCGGAGGTGATCGCCTCGGCATCCTTGGTGACTGCTTCCTGGGCGGTGAGAGGATGGACTGTTACCGTGATCGGAGTGCCGACCTTCGGTGCTACTCCTTTTTTCTTGACGGTGGGGGTCAGTGTTACCGGGGTCGAGGTCGTGCCAGTCGGGGTCAAGACGACGGCCTTGCCCGCTGCGTCCACCGTGATGGCCGGATCGCTGCTTGCCCAGGTGATTTCGGTACCATAGCTCCCGGCGATGGGAAGGTTGAACGATCCCGTCAGGCTCGTGGCGCTGTCCGTACCCGAAAGGTCGAGCAGTCCGGAGGTCAACCCGGCAGCTACCGCCGTCGCAGCCTCGGTCGGGTCGCTGATGGCGTGGAGCTTGACGGTAAAATCCTTTGCCGCCGTCGACCGTGCTGCGGTGGCAGCGACACTCAGTGTCACTTCCGTGCCCTCGGCAACGATGTCGGGGATGGTGAGAAAGACCTGCCCTTTGTCCCCTGACTGGTCGATCTTGCTTACGTAGATCGATGTCGAACTCCACGAGAAGGTCGCGCCGTCTTTTGAAAGTGGTACGGTGAAGGAGGTCGAGACAGCAGCCTCGCTGCCAGATGGGAAGCCGAAATCCGCGTAGGTAAGTGCGGCGATGGCCTTGACCGCTGTCGTGGCAGTATCCCCTGCGGGCGCTGTCGGGCAGGCGCAGAGCAGGACCATGAGAGCGACAGGAATCCAGATTCTCACAAGCAGTTTCCTTGCCATATACCCGACCTCCTGGTACGTGGAAGACGAGCTTTACTGTGGCGCACAATCTGCAGGCAATGTTGAGGGGAATACCCTCATATTTCCAAGGTGGAAACCCTCGGGCAGGGTACTCTGCCCATTCTCTACAAGCCTTCCAGCTCCCTCGTCGACAAAAGCCCGCAGGCAGCCTGGATGTCCAGCCCCCTCGAGGCGCGGATCGTGGCAGTGAAGCCGCGTCGCTCGAGTTCGTCGCGGAACCACTCGAGGCGTTCGCGGGAGGCTGGCACGAAGGGCACGTCAGGTATGGCGTGGAAGGCTATGAGGTTGACCCGGCAGTCAAGGCCGCGGAGGAGGCGCGTAAGCTCGGCGATGTGACGGGGCGCGTCGTTCAGGCCCTCGAAGAGTATATACTCGAAGGAGAGGCGGCGCTGGCCGCCGAAATCGTGGGCTCTCAGTGTTGTGATGAGTTCGGGCAATGCGTAGGCGCCCTCGACGGGCATGAAGGGCTGCCGTTCGGCGGCAAAGGGAAAGTGGAGGCTGAGGGCGAGGTGGCACTCGCTCTCGACCAGGAAGCGGCGGAGGCCAGGCAGGACGCCGACGGTCGATACGGTGACGCGGCGCGGGCTCATCGCAAAGCCCCAGGGGGAGGTGATGACCTTGAGCGCGCCCAGGACCTCGTCGAGGTTGTCCATCGGTTCGCCCATGCCCATGAACACGAGATTGGTGAGCGAGGCGCTCTCGGGAATCGATACTATCTGGTTGAGTATTTCCGTTGTGGACAGCTGCCCATGGAAGCCCATCTTGCCGGTGGAGCAGAAGAGGCATCCCATCTTGCAGCCAACCTGGCTGGAGACGCAGAGGGTCGCCCGGTCGGCGCGGCCATCCCGGCCTGGGTCCGGGATGTAGGCTGCCTCGATGAAGTGGCCGCTGGCCGTCTTGAAGAGGTACTTCTTCGTTCCGTCCGAGGACTCGCTGACCTTGAGCGGTGCAGCTGTGCCGGAGACGATGAGGTCCGCCAAGAGTTCACGGCTGCGCTTGGGAAGGTCTGTCATGAGGGCGGGATCGAAGACACGCTTTTCGTAGACCCACTTCGCGAGTTGCTTGGCCGCAAAGGGAAGAAGGCAGGCAGCCTTGGCGACTGTCGCGAAGCCCTCAAGGTCCATGCCCAGGAGGGCAGGAAGTTGGGCGCCTGGGCTTGGGTTGAGGGACTCGAAGGAGGGTTCGGGGGGCAGGGGGATCATGGAAAGAAGGTACACCGGGAGGGGAGCTCTGGGGTAGGGTTCGGGGATAAAAGGCTTCTCCGCCACCGGATCCCCCCTTGCAAGGCGGGAATCCGGACTGTCTCAATCCCTATTTCCTCGATCCGTCCAGCAAAGGTGGCTGGTTGCCAGGCATGCCGAAGGGCTGGGCTCCCATCATGTTTCGGTGGTTCGTGCCTCTCATGCCCGCAAACTTAAGGGCTTTCACCGACTTTCCTGCCCCGAGGCGCGATAGGAGGGCCCGAGAGTATTTCTCGAAGTTGTCGCGTCCCATGATCTGGATGAGCTGGATCTTGGCTGACAGGCGGGCTTTTTCCATGTCCCCGCGCAGCTGGCTCTGCTGGTCGACGAGCTTGCCTATCACCGCCATGTCGGGCTTCGCGGTCGAGGGCAATATGGCGGCATCGATCTGGGCCTTTATCAGCCGGACCTGGATGCGGTCGTCCTTTATGGTCTTTTCCGCAGTCTGGACGATGCTCTGAACCTGGCTGATCTGGGCGTCGGTCAGGGCCAGCTGCTTGAGGATCAGGGTTGACCGATCAGCCGGCCAGGCCCCGGGTCGTTCCGCAGACCGGTCGCCCGGGACCTTGGGCATCGTCTGGGCATGTATGGCGAAGGGGATGAGGGCCGCGAGCACGAGTGCTGGAAATCTTTGCATCAGGAAACCTCCCTTGGGCGTGAGTTCACGAGTATAAGGAAATGGGGGGACAAAGGTTTCGGCTCTGGAGCGCATTTAACGCAGGGTTTACCTCTTCTTAACGATTGCGGGTTTCCGTAACACTCGTGCTGACCTTCTACTGCATTTTTCGCTACATTCACTCCGTATCTGAAAGGAGCACTTCCATGCCAGCGCAGCACTTTGACGAGCAGCAGGTCCTCGAGGCCTTGAAGGTTGTCATCGATCCGGATTTCGGGAAGGATATCGTCAGTCTCGGTTTTGTTAAAAACATCAGGATCAACGACGACTTCGTGGCCTTTGACATCGAGCTGACAACCCCGGCCTGCCCGGTGAAGGTGGAGTTCCAGAAGCAGGCTGAGGCCGCAGTGCGGGCGATTCCCGGCGTCGGGAGTGTCAACGTGAACATGACCTCCCGGGTGAGGAAGTCTTCACATGCGGGGCAGGCCCAGCTGCAGGGGCTTACCAAGGTGAAGACCATCATCGCGGTTGCCTCTGCCAAGGGAGGGGTCGGCAAGTCGACGATCGCTGCCAACATCGCGCGGGAACTGGCCCGGCGTGGCTTGGCGACGGGGCTCCTGGACGCCGACATTTTCGGGCCCTCGGTGCCGACCCTCTTCGGCATCCACCGTCCCGATGTGCGCCAGGACGAGGATGGTCTCATCGTCCCCCTGGAATCCAATGGCTTGAAGCTCATGTCCTTCGGCTTCCTCCTCCCTGAGGGAGCCGCAATCCTCCGCGGTCCCCTGGTGGCGCAGTACATCCAGCAGCTCCTCGGGCAGGTCCGCTGGGGCGAGCTTGACTACCTCATCATAGACATGCCTCCGGGCACCGGCGACGTGCAGCTCACCATCACGCAGACGGTGCGACTGTCCGGAGCGGTCATCGTCACGACGAGGCAGGCCCTGTCCCTCGTGGACGTCGAACGCGGCATCGAGATGTTCGAAAAGGTGAAAGTACCAATGCTTGGCATTGTCGAGAACATGGCCTATTTCGTCTGTGACAATTGTGACAGGAAGCACTGGATCTTCGGCGGAGGGCCTTCTGCCGGCGGCGACGGCCATTCCACAGGCGGCGAAGAACCTTCGAGCCTGACCGAGAAATACGGGCTGCAGACCCTGGTGCGGATTCCCATCACGCAGGACATCACTGCGGGCCTCGACAGGGTCGCGGCCACTCCCGTGATTGTGGAGCTCGTGGACAACATGATCCGGGCGCAGGGAAGGCTCAGCATCGAGGGTTCGGAGCTTCCGACCCTCGTGAACGGGCCCGAGGGGCTTTCCATCGCATGGCAGGACGGCACGAAGGGTTACCTGCGCCACCGCGAGCTACGCGCATCCTGTCACTGCGCCACCTGCGTGGACGAGCTTTCAGGCAAGCGCCTCCTCCGTGACGGGGACATACCCGCCGACATCGCAGCCCTGGAGCTTGAGCCCCTGGGCAACTACGCCCTCCGGATCTCCTGGAGCGATGGACACAACACAGGGATTTACCCCTGGGCGCGGATCAGGGAACTCTCGGCTAGCGCGAGCGGATGACCCGGTAGCCGAAGCCGGGTTCCACACCGCTACCTGCGCTTGACGAAATCGAGGTCGGGCGGAATGTTTCCTTCTGCCACTTCCCTGTGTGTGTCCAGGTCAGCCTTGAAGGCCTCGACGACTTGGGGATCGAAATGGCTTCCTGAAGCACCGATGATGTGCGCTGCAGCCTCGTCGAAGGGGCGCGCGGGCTTGTAGGGCCGCACCGAGACCATTGCGTCGAGCACGTCGGCGAGGGCGACGATGCGCGCCTCCCTGGGTATGGCTTCTCCGGACAGGCCCGCAAGATAGCCGGCGCCATCCCACTTTTCGTGGTGGTAGAGGATGATGTTGCGCGCCACAGGATCGATGTCGACGGTGTGGAGCATGTGCGCGCCCTTGCCCACGTGCTGCTTGATGATCTCGAACTCGGCGGCCTCGAGCCTCCCCGGCTTGCCGAGGATATTCTGTGGTATGCCGTACTTTCCGATGTCGTGGAGCGGCGTGTAGTTGAGGATCTTGTGCGTGGTCGAGTCGTCGAGGCCGGTCCGCCGCGCCAGGAGGGCCGCGTGGACGGCAACGCGTCGCACGTGGTCCACGGTGTCGGGATCCTTGTCGATCTGGGGGTTCTCGAGGAGGGCCACAAATGCGAGGTTGATCTGCTCCACCTGCGCGCGGAGTTCGAGGACCTCCTTGTCCTTCCTGAAGAGGTCGAGGGCCCTCCGGGTGGCCAGGGCGAGGTCACTGCGGTTCCAGGGCTTTTGCATGAAGCAGAACAGCCCCGCGTCGTTGACTGCTATGCCGATGGCTTCGAGGTCTGCGTATCCGGTCAAAAGGATTCCGTAGGCTCCGGGATACTTCGCGCGGACGCGTTTCAGCAGCTCGTGACCGCGCATCCCTGGCATGCGCTCGTCGGTGATGAGGAGGGCGAGCTCAATATTGTCCTCCTTTATCTCCTCGAGGAGGGCGAGGGCCGCATCGCCGGAAGGCGCGGTCTCGATGACCGCGTCCTCTACGGAGCGTTTAAGCTCCTTTCGGAGAGTGGCCGTGATGATCGCATCATCATCGACGCAGAGGACAAGAACGCCTGACATCAGCCCACAATAGATCAGCTGTCCCAAGGGGTCAACGTCGCGACCGTGCACTGTCGGGTTTCACTGCCCTTTTATGCCGATGAGGGCTACTCCCGCCAAGGCCATGACCAGTCCAAGAGCCCTCAGGGGGGGGATCCGCTCTTTCTGGAAGACACGCGCCAGGAGGACTGTCGGTGCAGGGAAAAGAGAGGATATGACCGAGACTATGGAAAGGAGTCCGCTGCGGGTTGCCAGCAGGAAGAGGATGTTTGCCCCCATGTCGGCGAAACCGGCAACAATGGCAAGGCGACGGCTTCCTTTTGGGACTCTGACCCCTCGGCGGCCGATGAGGGCGATGGCGATCATGAGGAAGAGGGAGGCGAGGCGGGCGAAGGCCACGGGCCAGAGCCCATCGTCATGCCCCGTCCTCGAGAGTGCGATGAAGAAGCATCCAAAGCCCGCGCCTGCCACGAGTCCGTCGATGATGGAGAGTCGGCTTCGCCTCTTGTCGGAGTCACCTTTAGGCTGCCAGGAAAGGAAGAGGATCGCAGGTATGCACAGGAGGGCGCCAGCCATTGCGAGCGCCGAGGGGCGTTCCCCGCTTGCGATGCCGAAGAGAGCAGGGAGGAGGGCAGCTACGAGGGCTGACACCGGCGATACGATCGCGACTACGCCCCGTGCCAGGCCCCTGTAGAGGGTCGCCAGGCCCACTAGTCCAGAGGCTCCAGCTGCGAGGCTCCAGACGATTGTCAACGGACCGGGCAGGGCTGTCTGGGTCGCGACTATGAATCCGAGGGCAAGGCAGGCTCCCGCGATCTGGGAGAGGATGATGACCGATTCGACGTTCGAGCGTCGGGTGGCGAGACCCCCCGCAAAATCGGCCGCACCGTAGAGGAGAGCCGAAAGCACCGACCACAGCACATACATCGCGGCCCTTGTAGCACGGAAGGGCGCGAGGGGTCAAAAGACCTTTCGTGCCTCCCGGCCGTATTTTCAGTATCTTCAGTTCCTCCGGCTGCACGCTGCTGCTCAGGCGGCCGGGAGAGGGGTGAACATGGGGGAAAAAGGCGCGACCTCGCGCGCGATCCTCGGCGGGGGCTGTTTCTGGTGCCTCGAGGCGGCTTTCCTGCGCCTGCCGGGGGTTTCGAGGGTGACCAGCGGCTACGCGGGCGGGGACCAGGATAATCCTAGTTATGAACAGGTATGCTCCGGCCTAACCGGCCATGCCGAGGTAGTGGCGGTCGATTTCGACCCGGCTGTGGCGAGCTACGGGGGACTCCTCGACCTCTTCTTCAGGATCCACGATCCGACGACCCAGGACCGCCAGGGCGCAGACGTCGGGAGCCAGTACCGGTCCGTGATCTTCTACGCCGACGATGCCCAGCGCGCCGCCGCCCTGGCTGCGAGGAAGGCGAGGGCGCCTTCGCACGAGAACCCCATCGTCACGGAGATCCTTCCGGCGCCCCGCTTCTGGCCGGCCGAGGAGTATCATCGCAATTATTACGACAACCACCCGGGAGCGGGCTACTGCAGGGCGGTCATCGCCCCGAAACTCTCGCGGGCAGGGCTCAAAACGGCCTTCCTGAAGGGCTAGGTGGGCCTACCGCTTTACCTTCGGCCCGATCATCGATATAGTAGGCTTACACATCGACAGCGATAGAGGTGCTTCATGCCGACCTACGAATACGAATGCAGGGCCTGTGCCCATACCTTCGAGGCCTTCCAGGCCATGTCAGACGATCCTTTGTCGAGGTGCCCGAGCTGCGGAAGCAGTGTGCGCCGCATCATCAACGGCGGAACGGGCATCATTTTCAAGGGCACGGGTTTCTACGCGAACGATTCGCGGAAGCCCAGAGCGGGCGAGAAGACGGATGTGTCGACGAAGAAGGACGGCGATGCCGCTCCTGCCAGCCCTCAGAAGAGCGAGCCGGCCGCAACGGGCAGCCCCCCTGCTCCGGCCCCAGCTGCGGCCACCAAGGCATCTAAAGCCGCCGAAGCCGTTTGAGCCACGCCCCCGACCGTGAAGACGCCCCGGTATTTCTGTGAGCACTGCGGGGAGGAGGTTCGGGGCAACGCCAGGATCTGTCCCCATTGCGGGAGGTTCTTTTCCTCGGTCAAGTGTCCCAAGTGCGGCTACTCCGGGCTCGCCGATGACTTCGCCTCCGGTTGTCCCGGCTGCGGCTTCGCGTACAGGCAGCCGGATACGGAACCGCCCAGGCCCCAGGTCGAATACAAGGGTTCGCTGCCCATCTGGACCTGGCTGGCCGCCCTCGTCCTCCTGGCGGGAGTGCTCGTCCTCCTCCTCCGCACAGCGGCACGCTAGGGTAGGGCGACGATGACCCTTCCTGCGCTTTCCATCGACCTCTCCCGCTACCTGAACGCGAAGAACCTGGACTCCCTCGTCAACCTAGCGCTCATCATCATAATTGTGCTCTTTGCCTTCCAGCTCCTCCAGTTCACGACGAAGCGCCTCATCGGCAAGCGGGTTACCGGCCAGACCCTCATGCTCGTCAGGAAGGGCATCCGCTACACCTCCTTCACCGTCGTCGTGCTCCTGGTCTTCGAAAGGCTTGGCATCAACCTCTCCGCCCTCCTGGGCGCCGCGGGCATAGCGGGGATCGCGATAGGCTTCGCAGCCCAGACCTCGGTGTCGAACATCATCTCGGGACTCTTCATCGTCTCGGAGAAGTCCTTCTCGCTCGGGGATGTGATCCAGGCCGGGGAGACCACGGGTACGGTGGTCGCGATCGACCTGCTGTCCATCAAGCTCCAGACCTTCGACAACCGCTACGTGCGTGTGCCGAACGAGACCCTCATCAAGTCCAACGTCGTCAACGTCACCCATTACCCCATCCGCCGGATGGACATAAAGCTGACGATCTCCTATGCGGACGACCTCGGGCGCGCCGTGGCGACGCTCAAGGCGGTGGCTGCGCGCAACCTCCTGGTCCTCGACAATCCCGAGACCCTCGTCCTGGTGGACAGTTTCTCCGAGAAGGGTGTCGACATCCTTTTCGGGCTCTGGTTCCTCCAGTCGGACTTCCTGGAATTGCGCAACTCCATCATGCAGGACATCCGGAGCGCCTTTGTCGCGGAGGGTTTTGGCCTCCCGGTGCTGCGCGTCGTGCTGGAGGCGCAGGCGGCGGTGGGGAGCCAGGGCGGAGTGGCGACGGGCCTGGGCGGAACGGTGGAGGGCACGGCTGGGGGCCCACCTGCCCTGAGCTAGCGTGCAGTCAAAGCTTTTACGGAATTGAGAGCCTGATTCTCGCTGATGAAGGCGCTACGAGAGTCCCAGAACCTCGCCGACAGCCATCTCGATGGCTCTCAACGTGGCGGAATCCAGGGTGGCCAGGGGTCCTTGCCTCAAGCGGACGTTGTCAATTGCACGCAGTTGGTCGATGAGGACATCGTAGTCCCGCTCGAGTAGCCCCTGTGCTGGAATCCTCACGCGCAGGGGTTCCGCCTTATCGATGAGATTGGTGGACAGGGGAAGTATCAGGGTGGACGGATGATCGACATCGAGGAGGGCCTGGTTTTGGAGTACCAGAACCGGCAGGACCTTGCCGGGTTCGGTGCCCTGCCTTGGATCGGGCTTATGAATCGACATCCTGAAGCAGAGATTCAGGTAGCCTGAGGGAAAAGCTCGCCATGTGTACGCTCCTGGTATATCTTTTGTAGCACACTATGTGTTGCGAATTCGAGGCTGTGCACCCAACGCGGTAAGCCGTCTGATACTCTGATACTCATAACCCGCGACCCCGCGTGGATTGCAAGCTACTTCCCCTCGGTGGAACTCCGGGCTCCGGATTGAGATTGAGGCTAGGTTGCCCCCGCATGCAACCTCAGGCCAAGCGCGGAGATGACCCTGAGGATGGTATCGAAATCGGGGCTCCGCTCACCCGAAAGGGCCTTGTAGAGACTCTCCCGGGACAAGCCGGCGTCCAGCGCGACCTGGGCCATCCCCTTGGCGCGCGCGATGTCACCGAGAGCCTTCGCGATGAAGGCAGCGTCCCCGTTTGCCTCTTCGAGGCAGGCATCGAAATAGGCGGCCATTTCCTCTGGAGTCCTGAGATGCTCGGCGACATCGTACGTGGTAGTAGTTGTTTTCGGCATGTGATTACTCCTTCAGGCCTCGGGCAGCGCGAAGCGCATCAAGCCACATGTTCGCGATGAGCCTTGTTGCACTTTCGCGAGAGCAAGAGAGGAACTCCCGCGACACGACGACGTGGCCCGTCTGCTGACCGGGGTGGGGTCTGACCCTCAGGGCGCGTCAACAACACTGACTACCCAACTTTTTTTTCAGTCGACCCCGACAAAGGCGTCTTCACCGCGCAACGCCCGATTGACTAGGGCGAGGGTAAACCTGAGATGTTCAGTATGCGTTGCTGCACAGCCCGAACGAACCCTCGGGGACAAAGGGTCGCAGGGCGGTAGCGACATCGAGGCGCGCAAGAGTGCCGATAAATCCGCTCCCTTCCTCGTTGTCGGTAAACCACGTCATTCGGGGATCTTCTGGCCCCACATAGGCTTCGATAATAAGCGTACGAAGGGCAATCTTGAGCATTTCACTGACTTCGGTCATGACTCCTCCAGACCTTAGAGGTCATCATAGTACGGAGATTCATGAAAGACCAGCCAAAGGATGCGCTGGGATCCTTGCACCCGAGCCTTAACCATTGCCCTTAACGCCAACGATACTCGAGTCCGAAACCGACGGGCCCCCCGACTACAAATGCGGTATCGATCAACCATCGGACTTCCCCACCAGCATAGATGCTCAGGACAAAATCCCTGCAGAACAAAAAGACATTAGCTCGAACGAGTGGTTCGATGCCGAAATAAATAAACTGTGGCGCCAGAAATGACAGGCGATCCTGGAGAACATTGTACTGGAGCAGCTTTGCGAAAGCTGAAATCTCCATAGTGCCGATCGGCGTTTGCAGCAATTCCAAACCACAGCCAAGTCCGATCGCCTCGGAAAGCATATTCTCATCTAATGATATCTGATATTTTACTCCGTCCTTGGAATATCCAAGTATGCCTTTGACCCCATAGTCAATTATATTGTTGGCCCTGGGACTCATTCCTTCCCAAATCTGCCAAAAGGAAAGTGCCTCAAAGTAATGATCAGGAAATACGAGTCCAAACTCGGGAGAGGCTGCTATGAATACGGACCATTCCGCATGATTCTGTTCTTCGGCCATAGCCCAAGAAGCATTGAAGATCGTGAGGATTATTAGGCAGGCAAAGGACATTTTTGCTTTCATTGCACCTACTCTGCAATGGGTATATCAATTATGTGGTCAGCTTGCATCGTCTCGAGATTGACCTTGAGACAGACAAAACGGTTTCCAATCCACCCATCGACCAGGTACATGGATGAATCCCGAACCAGTGGGGTCTCGGTGATGGGGAAATCGAAGGAGCTTCCCATATCCGTCAATGCGCCTGTCGCAGAATCAAGCTTCATGATGTGATGTGTCTCTCTATCTCGAAAATATTGAGAATAGAGGACGTATATTTCGCTATTGTACCTGAAGGCTTTGCTCAAATGGCCGGCTGGGAACCGCTTGTCTGAATGCCGCGAACTTATGGTTAGGGTATCTGAATCGATGACGATGATATCAATGGCGATGGGCTCCGGGTCGAGGCTTGTATCTCCATTCTTCCCGGTAGACGCCACCACGATTCCTGAAAAGACTCCTTGCATGCCAAACCCATAGCCTTCCGGTACTTCCACATGAACAGCTTTCAAAGTTCTTGTTGTCGGATCAAGCTTGAAGAGAGCCTGTCCCCCGGCATCGAGTCCCGTAAACCAGAAACAACCATTATCATCGATTTGCCCATTATAGATAGAATCTAGAAAATCGAATTTATCATCCAATAGTGTCTTGTTGACTACATCAAACAATCTAACTCTAACAACCGGATTTCCTTTGTCATCATGATAAATGGCGCTATCTTGTAGCAACAAATAACCCGAGGCATTTGGCGCTACGCTCGTAACCGGAAAGCCCAATTGATGTGTACTCACCACTCCGGTCTTGGGGTCGAATTCTCCAAGACTTCCCTGTCCCCATGATGCGGAAAAATAATGCCCGGTAGCAGAATCGAAGATTGTCACCCTATCGGTACTCTTGTGATCGCCAGGAAACCATGAGCGCCCCACCATCGTTTCGCTCTTCCAATCAAAAGTCGCAAACCAGGAACCAAGGAAGACCTCTTGCTGCCGCGAGGACACCATAACACCTATACCACCGCGAGGGGCACCATAGCCCCATTGATCTGCGGTTACGATTATCGGCCGATCGGCAGCTCCTACCGGAACTGCCTGCGATTGGTCAATGATGGTGGTCTTCCAGCTCGGGAATTGACTGCACCCACTTAGAAGGGCCAGAAAGTAAGCAGCGAAAAGATGGCAGGGTTTCATTGACATCACCTGATCAGTAGTTTGTCCACGTTACAATACGGGAGACATCGAGGCTCGTCGCAATGTCATTCGGCCAAACCCAGGAATCAACATAATTCGCGTCCATGTCATAGTTAGTGCTGACCTGATACCATGCACGCCAGACAAGGGCGGAGCAAACATACTTGCCGGTATCCCACTTCCAAAAGACGTTCCCATAAGGCAGGCCCTTTTGATCAACGGCAAATGAGCGAGCGCTTTCATACTCGCTATTCGACGCTTCCTGCAGAGTCCAATGAGAACCAAACCAATCCCAGATATAAACGCCGTTACCGGCTTGATAAATGCTGGCGGTTTTAGGCGCGTTTGATCCTGTCCCACACCAGACATATAGCGGTTCATATTGGACGCCATCGACTCCGCCGTCAAACCAGGCACAAGGAGACCACCAGGAGCCCACCGTGGTTTTTGCTGCGCGATTAGCGTCCCAATTATAATTCCAAGATGTATATGCTGCCATGGCAGAATGACCAACCAATTCACCTCCAGAGCTCGAACCACCGGAGCCAGATACTAGGGGGCGGCCGCCCTTATACATCCCCTTTAGTGCTGCAACGGAGTTGGCATTGACATTATATACTGCTCGCGAAGATGCTCCTGGAACCTTCACTGTCTCCTTATTGCTCTTCGAGTTCAGATCACGGTATCTCTCTGAGTACATCTGTTGAATGTCGGCATAGCTGGGAACTATTCCACGCGAAGCACTTGCTTTGGAATCTTGCAAGGCAGTCTCAAGCGCGGCGTTCTTGCTGGCGAGATCCTTGAGCATGTCTACATTTTCTTCACCGATATTCTTTTCTACCAAGATCGCTGTATCTCTTACCCAGACATCGAAGAAGACCGCTCGCTCTTCGGATGTAAAATCAGAGAAGTGAATGGGCTTGCCTGCCACATCGGCAATGCTCATATTGGCAAAATAGGCGAAGTCAGAATCAAGGATACGTTGGCCTCCGGTTCTTGACGCATTCTCTCCAAACATTGTTTGGAGGGCAACCAAGTTTTGTGCCGACTTAACAGCCTCTTCATGAAGGCTCAAAGGTGCGGTTCGGCCGCCAGCGTCTTGCAGACCTCCAATGCTTTGATAGCAGGACATAAACAGCGAGCGCAACTAAATATACTGGGCGTCGTCTTTTCACTAGCACTTTTCTTCCTCCAAGGTATTAGTGCCCTACGTGAGGCCGCGGTCCTTCGGAAGGCGATCGATAATACCCCCCCCCGAATTTTTGTCAAGCTAATTAATATGTTATGAAGAGACTACTTGTTGTCTCAATGAGCCGACCGACCAGGGACAGGCCCTGGGGGTCAGACCCCAAGCCCAGGTTTTTTAAGCCATGCTCCCTCGTTCTACTCTTGCAACCTCGCTGCCAACAAATCGCGGACGCGATCGCAGATCTTGCGACAGGCCTGTTCCGCGATGCAGATTCTCGTCTCGTCAAGGACTATCGTTTCGCTTGGATAACGGGTAATTGTACCGAAATCGCTCAGGCGGTCGCATTCGGCTTCCAATTCCGAAATCTGCGGAAATGCAGGAGCCAGCAGGCGGTTCAGGTGAAGGAGATCATGAATCTTTGGTAGTGGGAGGGAATTCGCGACCAAACAGGCTTTGAGGTATTTCTCAGCCGCCTGCTCGTAGTGAAAGGCGATGATTTCCAGCGGAGGAGGGTTGGTCGTGCTCATCTGCTTGGCTGTATTCCAGTCGTGATCGCCATACTCAAGCCAGGATCGGACACGCTCGCTTTCGGTCAAACCGCAACTCCTTCGGTCCGGATCATGTACTCGAAGCTGTTGGTCTGTCGTGCCCTGGCTTCGAAAAAGACTTGCTCATATACCAGAATATCAAGGGCTACATCGCAGTCTTCGTGAATGTTGCGCCTGAGTTGATACATCAACTCCAAGGGGTTTTCGTTGAAAGATGCAAAGAGGAAGCAGAGATCGACATCGCTGTCCTGTCCAGCTTCATCCCGTGCCCTCGAACCGAACAGGATGGCTTCGGTTGCGCCGAGCGCTTGTCGGGCTTTGCCAATCGCCTTTCTTGTTTTCGCATCAAGCTGCATCCTGGCCCCCTGAAGTTCACTATACATGAAGCCTGTTGCACGGTCGAGCGTTCAATCTTTACATTGACAGGCCCTGGGGGTCAGACCCAGAGAAGCCCCAGACTTTCGGTGAGGCTTCCCGCCGCGACGACGAGGGCAGGGCGCCGCTCGCGGATGGGGCGGTCGGTATGTGGGTAGGGCACTTTCACGAGATCCCAGCGCTCAAAGCCCACTGTAGGCCTCGTGATCAGCTTCCGAGGCCCACTCGCTCCAGCTGGCACAGGGATCGTCATCGTGAACTCCGGTGGCGCGGCTCAAAATGACTCGATCCCCCCTCGATACTGTAGACGACCTCGTCGCCGGGTTGGAGGTGGAGGGCATGCCGGATTGGCTGGGGGATGGTAGTTTGGGCCTTCTGGGTGAGCTTGCTGGTTATCATGGGGCCTCCGAAAATAAAGTATCCGGTTGCGGGCTTCCAGCATCTCCAGCCAGACAGCTTCATCATCAATCCATTCGAGGGCAAAGGCGGTCTTGAGACAGGCGCGAGGCGATGCAATATCGCTAAGTCCACGAGGGCTAGCGCCAAAGTCAAGCGAGTTCCTCAACCCTGCTAAAGGCTTCGGCGAAAAAGCTATCGGAAACGGAGGCGGCATCGACCAGGTCGATCCGAAAGAGTGTTGGAAGCTCCTCAAGTCCATCCCTAAGGTCAGCCATGACCGCCGCAGGAAGCGGCCTCCCGGCATCAATTGCAAGATCGAAATCCGAACGCGCGCGGTTGTCGCCGCGCACACGGGAACCAAAGAGGAAAAATCTCGCGTCGAGACCCTTTTCTTTTTGGGTGACCGCGAAGGAGGTAATCATGGCTTTAACTTCTTCGATCCGCGTCATGGTACTTAGGATAGGGGGCAGGCTCGCTTCAGGTCAATGTTGCTTGCCAATGGGAATGCCCTGGCTGCGCTTGCCGTCTTAGCCCGTAGTAACGAAGATCCGCTCGAGGCCCTTGAACAGCCCGTAATCGCGGTCGCCGCTCACCCAGATCGAGCCCGACTCGATGGCGAGGGCTGCGAACCAGGCGTCGGGTACGAGGTTCCCGCTTGCGTTGGTCTCGCGGCAGAGGCGGCTGAAAATGCCCCAGTGCCCGGGGCCAGGTTCGATCCAGCGGAAACCCCGGCGGTCGATAAGGTCATCACAAAAGGCCAGCGCTTCCAGGAGCGGAGTCGGTGGCGAGAAAATGCGCGGGTGGGTTGCGATGCGTATAAAGCCCGACAGGATGCTCCGTGAAAGGCCGAAGGGTGAGGCTCCGTTAACCGACTCTTCGAGGAGCTGCCGGAAAACCGGGTGGCCGGGGCTGTCCTCGCGGAAGGCACCCACGAGGATGTTCACGTCGAAGAGCCTCAAGAGAGTTCATCCATCCTGTCATACAGGGCCCTGGAATCCATGAGGTCGACGCCGGGGAGAAGGCCCTCGCCCTTGAAACTGCGCAGGGGTCGATAGTGTGAGGCCGACTCGGCGACTTCGGTTGCGGCAAGCTTGTCGCGCAGGGCCCCCTCGATATAGGCGGCCAGCGAGACGTGGGCCTCGAGGGCATGGCGTTTTGCGGAATCGAGGACAGTGTCGTCGACGGCAATGGTGGTACGCATGCATCAAAACATACGATGTCGGCATCATGATGTCAAGATTCTTGTGAAAGCCATTGCAGCGCGTTGGGCTGTGGCTGTTTAGCCTGATTTCGGCACCGACAAGCCTTCTTCGGGATGAAGCATGCAGTGCAGCTCTGTGGCCGTCGCGCCTCGGGATTGTCAGCGGGTGATGGCAATTGGCAGGACGTCATCAGTCGCTGCTTCGGGAAAGGCGATGGTTTCAGTGCGTGAAAAGGCCGACGGGGGCGTCGACCACTGGCCGCGCCTGTCCAGGGGCAGGAGGGCGGCTATGCGGTACATGATCTCGTCGACAGCCTCACTGCGCGCCTCGCGGGCGCCGGTCTCGGGCAGGGGAAGGACCCGGAAGGGCTCGCCGAGCACGAGCTTGACCCGGGCGCGGCGGAGGCGGCGTATCGAGGGGCCAAAGGAATCGAGGCCCGTAAAGCCGATGGGCACGACTGGCGCACCCGTCGCTAAGGCGATGCTCACCACCCCGGCTTTTCCCTTTCCGAGCACTCCCGAACGGTTCCGTGTTCCCTCGGGGTTGATGTAGAGGAAGCCGCCTTCCTCGAGGGCTGTCGCCACCCTGCGGAGGGCGGCGGGATCGCCACTCCGGTCAAGGGGGATGGACCCGATCGACGAGGCTATGAAACCTACGATGGGATTCTTCCAGGTTTCCTTTTTGGCAAGGACAATGACCCTCCGAGGGAAGAGCTTCACGAGGAGGAGGGGTCCATCCAGGAAGTTCACATGGTTCATCGCGATGATCCAGGGACCCTTACGGGGGAGACGGACCATTTCACTCGAGTCGAGGCGGACAAGGAAAAAACCGAGAAACCTGATGAAGGCGAGGCAGAGTGCGTTGAAGATCCTCATGCCAGGCTTCATCACCGTCCTGGTTTGTAGGCAGAGAGGGCCGCTGCCCTGCATTCCACCACGATGGAGTGGCCATCGGTACAGATCGTTTCTCCGTCCGCGTGGACTGCGAGGCCGCCCTTGGGTGCTTCGATGGAGATCGAAGCTGCCTTGGCCATCATCACCTTGGGCTGGCCCTCCTGGCTTCCCTTGGTGTAGCGCATGATGAGGGCTGCCATCTGGAAGCGGTTGACGTCGCCGACAATGCAGAGATTGAGGAGGCCGTCATCGACCAGGGCGCCAGGAGCCATGTAGTAGGCACCTCCCATGCGGCATCCATTCATGATCGAGATCTGGTGGCATGAGCCTTCAAAGTCGAGGGCCTCCGAGTGGAAGTGAACAGCGACGGGGGCTGGAAAGCTCGCGAAGATCTTGAGTGCGCCAAAGGTGTAGGCTGCCGAACCGCGCACCTTCTTCATCTTGGCTGCCTCGAAGCCAACCCTGGCGTCGAAGCCTACCCCGAGGCCGTTGCCAAAATACCTGCCCTCGGGGTAGTCGCCTCCGCGGACAAAGCCTATGTCGAGGGGCATGCCTATTCGGCCCGCGATGAGGTCGGCGGCTTCCTCGACGCTGCCGGGTACCCCCATCCCATGGGAGAAGTCGTTGCCGCGCCCGACGGGGATGATGCCCAGGGTGGGGAGCTTTTTCCCCTCGGTCCGGGCGAGCATGAGGCCGTTGACCACCTCGTTCATCGTCCCGTCACCACCGGCGACAAGGAGTTCGTCAAAACCCTCGTCGGGGCAGGCGCGCGCGAGTTCTGCCGCGTGCCAGACAGCTTCGGTCATGCGTGTTTCGTGCTCGAGGCCACGGCTTCGGAGGATAGCCTCGATTTCGGCTTTCCGCTCGCCAGCCTTGCCCTTGCAGGCAGTGGCGTTGTAGATCAGGAGGGTTTTTCGGTTCGACATGGACTGAGAATATGTCATATTCAGCTTCCGCGAAAGCGAAAAGCAGGGGCTACTAGGATTTAATGAAAGGACTGGCGCAAAAAGCGGCCCGCGACGAGCGCGGGCCGCCTTAGATGGGGGATGGCCGGAGCTGTCCTGCCTGTTCAATGCATGCACTATTCTGGGTTTCGAATATAGTAACAATAACGCGCCGCGAGATAGTGTGCTCCTTACCGTAGATCCATGCTGGCAAGGTAGGAATCGAAGGCGGTACGCGCCTCATCCTGGGCCTTTCTCGCGTCCTTGATTCTGGGGGCGAGGTCGTCGAGGATCGCCTCCGAATCCATGAGGCGTTTGAGATAGGGCTGCCCCTGGGGCGAGTCGCTGCCGAGCGTCTCCAGGTTCTTCCTGATGCGGTCCTGGTCGGCGACGGTTTCTTCCCTCCTGCTGCCGAGCTCCGCGAAATTCCTTCTGGCTGCTTCCACCGCCGCCTGGAGGGCTGCAGCCATGGCCAGGGCAGCACGGAGGGGCTCCTTAAGCTCCTGGGAGCTGGAATATGAGAGAAAGCCCTCACCGGAAAGGCCGGACAGGACCACCCGCTCGGCGATGGGGCTCCGCTCCCGCACTTCGAGCTTCTGGCTCCCTCCTGCGGGCAGGTCGAGGGCGAAGCGGTAGACCGAGGCGGTCTTCTCGTCGAATTTATGCGGCAGCACGAGCTCGGCGCCGCGTGAGAGAGGATGCTCGACCAGGAGGCGGCGGGGCGTCGCGGAGGCGTTGCGGAACTCGTATTTCCTGCTCTGGGTAAGCATCCGTGAGTAGATGAGGACGCCCTTCGAGATGGCGACTGAAACCGTCTCGCGGCTGCTTGAACTCGAGTCGCTTGCGGTGACGGAGAGGTCCTGGCCGTAGACGACGAGGCGTTTCTCGTTTTCCGGGAGGAACTCAAGGAGGGCGTCCCCGGCATAGCTGCCGCCATCGAAGACGGTGATGGGACCGGCGGGGAGTTTCATGCCGAGGGAGTTGGACACTCTCAGTCCGAGCATCGGGTTACTGTCGCCCGATCCAGCGCTGTAGATGGAGAACTTCTCCGCCGCGATGGCTCCGGCCACCAGGGGGAGCATGGCAGAGCGTCGCCGCTCGAGGGTCACGGGCTTGTCCATGGTGAACTCGAACTGGTCGCCTGCTGAGCGGGCCAGGGTAGCGACGGCCACCTCGGCGCCGGAAAAAGCGCTGGAGGATGCAGGAGACGCTTCACGGGGAGCCTCGGCCCGCTTGGCCATGGCCATCGGTGCGGGCGGGGGCGGCGCGCCCAGGGCCATGGGTGCGGAGGCCTCGGCAGAGCGATCCCCGGACCCTCCGAGGCCAGAGTCGAAGACCCGCGCATCGGCAATGCCTGCGATGGACAGGGGGAGGGTCGGCCGCTCAAGCCTGAGGGGAGCGTAGAGGTTCTGCACAAAGGAGACGGGGCGTCCGCTCACGAGGGAGAGCCGCACTTCCTTCCAGTCGATGTCTGAGGGGTTGTCGACGATGGCCCAGCCCTGGAACCAGGGCTTGCCCCCGGATAGTACCAATCGGTACGATGCCTTCCAGACAGGGGCGGCCACGATGTAGCCGATTGCGACCTCGCGTTCTCCAGAGCCGGGGAAGCGGAGGTCGAGGCGTCGGCGATCCTCGTCCCTTGCCCCGAGCACGAGGGCGAGGGCGCGGCCAAAGTCCGAGGCAATGCCCGGGTCGGTGAAGCGGAGGCTCGCAATGCCCTCGAGGGGGATCGATCTGAGACCTGCCTGGGTGAGGAGGGCCAGCGTGAAGCGTTCGGCCCTGTCTGTACCCTGGGCATGCTTTTCGACGGACACGATGCGGCCGGTGACCGACTCCGGGACCTGGACCTCGATCTCGGCGCCCCTCTGGCGTGCGAGGATTTCCGCGACCCCGGGATTGCCCGAAAGGTCGATGCGGAGCCCGCGCAGGGCTTCGTCGACGGACTCGAGGGAGGGATAGGACAGCGAGGGTGAGCCCGCCGCTCCCCCCGCTTGCGGGTCGCGCAGCACGAGGGACTTGAGGGCGTCATCGACCTCAGAGGTGGAAAATGGGAGGGATACGCTGGCGTCGCCTGTAACCCTTCCCCGGTGCTCGAAGTAGCCGACCCCCGAGGAGAAGAGGGAGACCGCGGTGACCGGGAGTTCCTGGGCGGCAGGGGCTGGGGCTGCGGCAAGGGGAAGCGCTACGGCAAGGGCGATGTAGAGCGCCGATGCCCAGATTCGCTGCCCGGCGAATGAAGTGATCGTGGGGGAGTGGCGTGATTTCGGGAGCATGGCGACCTCCAGTCGGGCCGGGCTTCTGACCCGGCAGCGGGAAGTATATCCCGGTCAGGCTGGGCGGGCAGGGCTCGGGTCTGGCCAGAACCGGGAAACTCAGAGCGTGGACAGCAGCTCGAGGCTGAGCTCTGCGGCCAGTCCCTGCTTCTCGGCCTGGGCTTGAAGCGCCGACTTTCCCGCTTCCGCTTCTACTCTCCCCTCATACAGGAGCCAGAAGGCACCGCCTCCCCCTGCGCCGCTCATTTTGCCACCGAGGGCTCCCTGGGCTTCACCCGCTGCCAGGAGGGCCGCGACTCCAGGGGTGACGAGGCCCAGGGACTCAAGGTCCCTGTGGGCGGACTTCGCCAGCTCGGCGATCGCCCGGGCGGTGGCTGAGGGGGCGGCCAGCCTTCCTGACCGGGCCGATCCTTCCATGTTGGCCAAGACTCCTCCCAGGCGGGCGACGGCTTCCCTGGAGTAGGCGCCAAGCCTGGCGAGGGTTATCGCCTCAGGGCTGCCCTGGTGGAGGCCCGCCTCCCTGATATCCGCGATGAGGCTCTTTGCGCTGACCTCCCGGGGCAAGGATCCGACAAGGAAATAAAGGGGGGGGAGCTTGAGGCGGCGCCAGGCGGGGAGCCTGGGTGGATCCGGGGCGAAGGAAATGCAGCCGCCGAGGGCAGCAAGGCCGGTATCGATGCCCGAGGGCGTGCCGTGGAAAAAGGCCTCTGCGTGGTGGGCGAGGCGCCAGAGCATCTCGCGGTCGCCCGCCTTGGCAGCCCTGCCCGTAAGCACGAGCGCGGCCTCGGAGAGGGCAACGCAGAAGGCAGCCGAGGAACCGAAGCCGCGGCCCATGGGGAGTCCGCTCCTCACCCCTGCGAGCCCTCCTGGGGGGAAATCCTTGATGACTGCCGCTATCCTGGACAGGACTTCGCGGAGGGCCTCCGCAGCGCCTGGCTCCCCGGGGCCTGCCTTCCCAGCCTCGTCCAGCTCCCAGGATCCGCGCGAGCTATCGGACTCGAGCTCCACCGAGATCCCCGAGTCGAGGGCCAGGCCGAGGGCGGGATATCCCAGTACCGCAGCATGCTCCCCGAAGAGGAGGAGCTTGCCCCGTCCCTGTCCCCGTCCCTTCATTCCCACCGGAGGCCCTCCGGCTCGAGGACAAGCGGCTCCAGATCTGGGATGCTGCCGCTGCCGGCTATCCTGCCGCCGGCTATCCTGCCGCCGGCTATCCTGCCGCCGTTGCGCAGGTCCAGGGCCTCCACCGAGGCAATGAGCCCGAGCTCGTTGCCGGCACCCAGGGCTTTTATTACTGATCGGGAATGTATCGGCCCGCCCCCGGTCCCCTCGTCGCCGGCCTGCATCTCAAAACCGGCGGGTACTCCGATCGCTATCCCGAGTTCGAGCCCCCTTTGCGCTGCCTGCCTCAGGGCCTCGAGCGCCTCGACCGGGCTGCTGGCATCCGCGAGGGCCAGGGCCCCTGTCTGCGAGGCCGCGAGGAAGTCGCGGAAGGCTTCGGGATGGGCAAGGCGCCAGGCCTGGTAGCGGCTCACTGCTTCAGGGCTCACGACGGCCCTGGGGCCGCGGAACAGGGCAAGGCGTGGGAGGGCTGCGGGACTGAGGCGCCTTCCTGGCGCGCCGCCGCCCAGGGCCTCCCACGAGGGCGCTGCGCCTCCCGTGAACAGGCCAAGGCCACCGAAGCAGGAGGCTGCAACGTCGTAGCCTGAGCCACGGCCGCCCTGGAAGTTCCGGTGTGCGGCAATGGCTAGGGGATAGGTCGCCAGGCGAAGGTCCTCGCCTTCGATGCCCCCGAGCGCAAGGAGGGATGCGACCAAGGCGACGGCGGTCGCCGCGCTCGAACCGAGGCCGCGCTTGCTGCCGTCGGGATCGAAGAAGGCTGTGCTGTCAATCACGACGCGGGCTGGCGCAAAAGGCCAGGGGCCGGGGCCGGCAGTGGGGCCGAAGCAGGCGGCGCTATTCCGGGATGCGCCGGTGGCGCTGTTGTGGGATGCGCTGGCGGCACGGCAGGCCGCGAGGCAGGCAGCGACGAGGGTGGGCGGCTCTTTCCCCGACTCCGGATCCCAGGAGAAGCTCATACTACCCATGATCCCCTCGATCCGCGGGGAGGCGGCTGGCGAGACTGTGGCAAGGAGCCTTGGCTGTGCGGCCAGCGCAATCCCGAAGCCGCCTTTCTCGGTCACCGCATATTCCCCGACCAGGAGGAGGTTGGCGGGCACCGAGAGGCGGAAGTCCCTCATGCAGGCGGGAGGCGGTGGGAGGGAAAGGCTAGGCCTTCCTCATGGATGAAGACCTCTGGCGCGGGACCGGGACGGGCCACGAGGCATTCGAGCTTGCCGACGGCGGCGGACAGACCCGCCAGCACGGCCTCGAGATCCCCGGCGAGGCAGAGGACCTTCACCTGGGGGCCTGCGTCCATGGTTTCCCAGGCCCCGATTCCGGCGGCGCGGAGTGATGCGCAGGCCCGGATGAGGGCGACGCTTTCGGGCAGCCAGTACAGGAGGGGGGGATCCGCCGCAAGGGCGGAGGCATGCATGCGTGAGTAGGACAGGCGCGCGAGGGCGCCCAGCCTGGGCAGATCGCGGGATTCGAGGGCATCCTTTGCCTTTGTGACGAGCCTCGGGGCATCGATGATCCATTCATTATAATAGGGACTGGTTTCCCGGGTCGCTTCCATGGCGGCCCTGCTGGAGAGGGGTTTTTCCCCGCGGGCGACGATGGCCGCGACGACGCGGAACTCAGGCCAGTGTTCGGCAGGGAGGAAGGCCTCGGCCCGGGGCGAGCCAGCGGGCAGTTGTGTAAAGCCCCCGAGGACAGCGCGCGCCGCGGAGGCTGAACCGACCCTGGCTAGCTCCGACAGGAGGTCGAGGCTCGGTTCGGCCCTCTCCTCGAGTTCCTGGACGAGGCGGGCAGTGGCGAGGGCGAGGGCCGCGAAACCCGAGGAGGAGCTCGCGAAGCCCGAGCCTCCCGGGAAGGAATTGCGGCTCTCCGCCTGGAAGTGCAGACGGCTCCGGAGGCGCTTCCTCACCTCGGCAAAAAAGGGCGCATAGCGGGCACTGTCACGTTCGATGCCATCAACTACCACGATGTCGGAATCGCCCTGGGCTGGCTCGACCAGGGTCGTTGTCTCAAGGCCTCCAAGGGTGAGGGCAAGGCTCGGGGTTGCCGGCAGGTTGATTCCACCCTCCCGCTTGCCCCAGTACTTCATCAGCGCGAGGCTGGGCGAGGCCCGTGCGCAGACCCTCATTCGAGGGCCAATCCCGCACGCAGGTTTGCAAGGAGGATTTCGGCCTCGCTGTGGCTGAAGTTCCGCAAGGCGGTCATCGCGCTGGCGATGCTCTCGATTTCGGCGCCCCGCGCCCCTGCCTGGTAAGCGATGCGGGGAGCGTGGTAGCGCATGTGCCCCCGCTGGATGCCGCCGGTTACGAGGGCCAGGAGGGCGGCGAAGTTCTGCGCGAGACCGAGGGCCGCTGCCATGCGGGCAAGCTCCATGGCCCCGGGATTGCCGAGCATTCGGAGGGCGAGGCGGCTCGCAGGGTGGAAGGCTGCGGCCCCGCCGACAGCCCCGAAGGACAGGGGCAGCTCGAGTTCGCCGACCAGGGTCCGGCCATCCACCTTCCAGGAAGTGAGGGAGCGATAGGAACCGGAGCGGGCCGCCCAGGCATGGGCCGCCGCCTCGATGGAGCGGCAGTCGTTGAAGGTCGCCAGAGCGAGGGCTGAAATCCCGTTCATCACACCCTTGTTGTGCGTGACGGCGCGGCTCGGGTCCTCGTTGGCGAGGTCGGTTGCGAGGGAAATGCGCCTGGCGATCTCGGCTCCGGTGAAACCGGACCCTGAGATTCGTTCGAGGGTATCGAAGGGGATGACGCAGCCTGCCCTGCCCCGGCGTTCGGTAGCCGCGTTCGAAAGGATGCACATAAGGCGCCTGCCGCCTGATATAGATTCGATGAGGGGGCAGATGCCCTCGGCAACGGAATTGAGGATGTTGGCGCCCATCGCGTCTCGCACGTCGACGAGAAGATCGACCCTGACGAGTCCCGTTTCAGGAAGGCGAGCCACGGCCATTTCCCTGAAGCCCCCCCCCCTGGCAGGAAGCGAACCGAGGAAGGGCTGGACCTCCTGCATGATCAGCTGGACGCTTGCGCGGATCCGCGCGATTCCTCCCTCGTCGACAGCTTCGAGGAAGATCTGTGAGACCATGACAGGGTCGGTGGCTGAGGTGATGAAGCCCCCGCATTTAGCGATGATGCGTGCAGCATAGCTGGCTGCGGCTATGACCGAGGGCTCTTCGGTGGCCATCGGGAACTCGTGGTGGATCCCGTCGATGAGGAATCCGTGCGCGATGCCAAGGGGAATGGGCGCGTAGCCGATGGAGGACTCGACCATAAGGCTCGCGAGTTCGATGAGGCTCTCATCCCTGCCGGTCGAAAGGAAATCCTCGTGCGTCGTGCCCTTGGCTGCGGATTCGCCAAACAGGATTTCATGGAGGAGGTTCCGCCTCCGTGCGGGTTCGAGCTTGCGGAAGCCCTCAGGCAATACCATTACTTTGCTGCCGTCCATCAGTGGAGATTCCCCGGCACCCGAAGGTGGGGACAAGCAACAAAAATATCCGAGATGAGCGGCGAGGGACAAGCCTGGCTGAGGCGGCTTCTCAGCTGGTCGGCGGTGGTCGGAGAAAAAGAGAAGGCGCTCCTTTCGGAGCGCCCACGCTTTTTTCTCCCTTTGCTGTTTTCCTGAATCCGTACAAAAAATAAGGAAACCCAAGTTCAATCCAATAGTGTAGAATGAGTTAGGCAAATAACCATTCGCACCAGGAGGGTGAACTTGAGTTTCCTCATCCAGTCTACCAAAGAACACCTCGAAAATACAGGG
>CAIJMU010000146.1 GCA_903821875.1 uncultured Spirochaetota bacterium | reverse complement strand
CGTATGGAATACTTCCAGCTTGGTGGTGTCTGCAGCTTGCCCGGGGACAAAAGGGTGGGGTGAATGGTTCCATTCCCTCTATACGCCCGGAAGGCTCCACGATGCTTCAATTCCCAACAAGGTTCGAGGAACACCATGCTAGATCTATCCCGGGTTGGACCTTCCCGCCTTCGCAGCCATGTAGGCGCGGAATTTCTCCGGGTCGGCCTTGAAAGCCACAATGCGCGTCCCTGGCTCCCTGGCTGCGCGTTCCACCGATGCCCTCGCCTCTGAGAGAAGCCTCGAGGCTTCGATATCCCGCCCGCTTTTTGAGGAAAGCCCGATCGCGAGGATAGACGCTGCCTTGGTCTGATCTATGCCCCTCCGCCCTAGCTTGTCGAGGATCCGCGTCCTGAGCGCTTCTGCCTGGGCCAGGGCAGCCTCTGCCCCTACCTGCTTGCGGATCACTGTCCACACCCCGGTCTCGGGTTCGAACACGCCTTCCGGAGTGGCAAAAAAGCGCTCGACCTCTGTAGCGCAGGCGACGATGGCCACAGGATCGTCTGATAGTCCTGCTGCATCAATCTGGATCACAGTGAGATCCTCGGTGGCTTCGTTCGCAGCAAGCAGATCCCTGGCAAGGCGCTTGGCAAAGCGGGACTCCTCA
Organism: uncultured Spirochaetota bacterium; assembly: GCA_903821875.1. GTDB lineage: Bacteria > Spirochaetota > Spirochaetia > Treponematales > Rectinemataceae > CAIJMU01. The sequence goes on along the minus strand of CAIJMU010000146.1, from coordinate 133,508 downwards.
CGAGCGCCATCGCGGGTAACCAATGAAGGTGTGGAGCTATTCCCTGCAAGGCGGCCTCTCGCCTCGGGCACTTCGGCAGGGGATCCGGTTTCGAATCGGGATCCTCGGCTATCGGCATTCTCCTCGGATAGATGCCCTGTGGGAGGAGACTCGGGCCTGATCGGTGACCAGAGATCAGGGACTGTGAATTCGCTCGCAAATGTCTCCTCGGAGATGCCGGGGTTCGGTCCAGAAGCAACCCAGCTCGCATCCTCGCCATGCCGCCTGAAGCGCAGTGCAAAGACCAGGGCCAGGACCATACTTGCGGCGGCAAGTATCGCGGCGTCGCGGAAAACCGAAAAGACCTCACCCTGGGGAGTGACCACAAAAACCCCATGCAGACTCATGCCGCCACCTTGAGGGGAACCGAGCCCTTCCTCGAGGTGAATGGCCGTCCCCTCGGGCACTAGGAAGACAGCACCGTCCGGGCCGTGTGCTCCTCCAGCCAGGTAGGACGAGGAGGCCGGGATACTCCAGAGGAGGCCTGCCTCGCGATCCGTCACGGCCAGCAGGAGGAGGCTACGGCTCGCCCGGTATTGCCGACCCGCGAGGGATCGCAGCCTGGTATCCGCAAGCATCGAGGAGGGCTTCCCCTTTCCAAAACTGCGACAGAGTTCGGCAAAATCGGCGCGGGCAGCCCGGAGTCCCGCATCCTTCCCGAATGACAAGCGAAGGGGAACGGAGCCGATGGCGATGGCAAGCACAAGGCCCGAGGAAATGGCTACGATGATGCTATGTTTCCGTTTCATGAGTGACTAGTATAATAGTCAACAATGCCCGGCAACGAAAGGCGGAATTGCGCCATTTTCGTGGCTATCGTGCGAGGCAGGGACTCTTTCAGAGCTGCACGGGAGGTCGGGCTGGAAAGGAAGTGACAGTGGCTATCCGAAGACCCCTCTTTGCAGGCAGCTGGTATCCTGCAGACGCGGCTGCCGTCAGTGGACTGATCGAGGGCTGGGCCCTGCCCAAAGGCCCCCAGGATTCCCTGGCCATCGTTGCTCCACACGCTGGATGGGCATTCTCTGGAAAAATCGCGGCATGCGCCTGGGCACGCCTCAGACGGGCGGATACCATAGTCATCATCGGGGGCCACCTTGGACCCTCGGGTCCCATCCTCTTCGCTCCGGAAGAACGCCTGGCTACGCCCCTGGGCGAGCTCGGGGCCGATACGGAACTTCGCGACCTTTGCCTCAGAACTCTGGGCGAACGTGGCTTCGGCATCCATGCGGATCGGGAGCCAGACAATACCGTGGAGCTGCAGCTTCCCTTCGCGGCCTATTACGCTCCCAATTCGCGCTTCCTCTGCCTGCGGGCTCCTCCTGGGCAAGCCAGCATCGAACTGGGGCCTGTGCTCGCAAAGTCTGCCGCCTCCCTTGGCAGGAGCCTTGCGGTGGTAGCATCCACCGACCTGACCCACTACGGCCCCGACTACGGCTTCGAGCCCAGGGGCCGTGGAGAGGCGGGCCTCGACTGGATGCGGGATACGAACGACCGGCACTTCATCGAAGCCGTACAGGCCCTCGATGCCGAGGCAACGCTTTCCCTCTGCCGTGCCGAGCGCTCGGCCTGCTCGGGAGGGGCCGTGGCCGCTGCCATAAGCTTCTCGAAGGCCATGGCTGCAGGCGGTGCCGAGCTGCTGGACTACGGAACAAGCCACGACCGGAGGCCTGCGGAATCCTTCGTGGGTTACGCGGCGATGGCACTCGGAATGGTAGATAGGACTAATTAGTTACTTTCAACCTTCAGACGGTCCTCCGGGACCTCCGAAAGGTACTCGTCAAGCACGATCCGCATGGCCGGGATGTCGATGGCGTTCTGGAACCGCGTCCGGAGGTGATGGGCGAAGCTGAAATTGTCAGCGTAATATCCCAGGAAGCGCTTGGCCCGGGACTCATGGTACTCGGGGGGCAGGAATTCCTCGACAAGGCCGAGGAAGCGCAGGGCTACCTCGCGGAGATCGATATCCATCTCGAAGGCGGGATCGGTTTCGCGGCCCCGGATGAGGGCGAAGATCCACGGCCGCCTCGCAGCCTCCCGGCCGATCATGATGCCTGCGGGTCGCGCCTCGGCCATCCAGCGGGCGTATCCATCATAATTACGAATATCACCGTTGCCGACGACTGGCACCGGCAGCTCCGAGGAAAGGCGTGCCACATAGTCCCAGCGTCCCGTCCGCCTGAATTTCTGCCCTTCGAGCCTCGGATGGAGCGTCAGGAAATCCAGCCCTGCTTCCACAAGACCGTCGCAGAAGGCCTTGAGGCGCCCATAGTCGTCATCTGCCCCGATCCTGAGCTTTGCGGACAGCGAGCCGCTCCAGGCTCCGCGCGCCAGACGAATCAGTCCGGCTGCCTTCTCGGGCTCTCGCATCCATGCCGCGCCGCCACCCGAGCGTAGTATGTGCGGAGCCGAGCATCCGAAGTTGATGTCCGCTCCGAAAACGCCACGCGTCGAGACCTTCTCCAGGGCTCCTGGCAGGGGCTCGGGCCTTGTCGTATAGAACTGGTACACTACCCGCTCCGGTTGCGGATCGGCGTCCAGATAACAGCTGTCGAAGGGCGTATGCGCCAGGAGGGCTGCCGCGCTCGCCATCTCGGTGAAAGCAAGGTCGAGGCCGCCGAAGCCAAGGATAAGCTGCCTCAGTGCCCGGTGTGTGAGCGCGACCATGGGGGCTAGGACGAGGGCACGGGATGGCAGGGTGGCTTTCATTGAAGCGACAGCCTAGCGGAAACAGCCCTCTTCGTCATGCTCCGCCCGCCCGCTACAAAGCTCGGGCCGCCCGTAGGCGGCCCGAGAGTCGGCGCAGTTACCCCCGGTAGCAAAGCACCGGATTCCGAGCGGCTGCTGTTGAGCGGGCCGCCCGTAGGCGGCCCGAGAGTCGCAGCCGACCTCAACCCCTGTAGCAAAGTATGGGTTTCGGGCCGCGGCTGTTGAGCGGGCCGCCCGTAGGCGGCCCGAGAGTCGGCGCAACTATCCCTTAAAGCATAATACCGGGTTTCTCGCTGCGCCGACTTCATCCAACCTCCCGATGGGGGTGGTGGTGGGGGAGTGGTGGAGGAGGTCGGGGGTGGTTTTTGCTTCGTCGGCGATCTTGATCATGACTTCCACAAAGGCGTCGAGGGTTTCCTTGTTCTCGGTTTCTGTCGGCTCGATCATGATGGCCTCGGGAACAATGAGGGGAAAGTAGATGGTCGGCGGATGGAAGCCGTAGTCGATCAGCCGCTTGGCTATGTCGAGGGTATGGATACCCGGGGCGATGTCGCCCATCGCGACGAACTCGTGCATGCAGCGTCGCGGGTATTTCACCTTGTAGTGACCCTCGAGCCTCACCTTGATGTAGTTGGCGTTGAGCACGGCATTCTCGGCGAGGCGCCTGAAGCCCTCCGCCCCGAGCATGCGCATGTACGCATAGGCGCGGACGAGGACACCGAAGTTCCCATAGAAGGACTTGACGCTCCCGATCGACCTGGATGGCATATATAGGGCATACTTGTTTCCATTTTTTGCAGCGATGGGACCTGGCAGGAAGTCCATGAGTTCCTGGCCGACCCCGACAAAGCCGGCGCCGGGACCGCCGCCGCCGTGAGGCGTTGAAAAGGTCTTGTGCAGATTGAAGTGCATTACATCGATGCCGGAAAGGCCAGGCTTGAAGACGCCGGTGACCGCGTTCATGTTGGCTCCGTCGCCATACACGAGGCCGCCCGCATCGTGCACCATCTTCGCTATGGTCTCGATGTTCCGGTCGAAGAGCCCGAGGGTATTGGGATTGGTGATCATGATGCCCGCGATCTCGCCCGTGGCGCTGTCCAGGGCCACCTGGAGGGCGTGGAGATCTACACCTCCCTCGGCATCCGAGGGAAGGGGGATAGTGGTCATTCCCGCCATCGTGCAGGTCGCAGGATTGGTGCCGTGCGCCGAGTCCGGAATGAGGATCTTCGTGCGCCTGGCCTCGCCCCTGGCGACATGATAGGCACGCATTATGAAGACTCCCGCCAGTTCTCCGTGGGCGCCGGCCGCAGGCTGAAGGCTCGCCGCAGCAAAGCCGCCGATCTCACGGAGGCCTTCCTGCAGCTTGTAGATGAGCTCCAGCGCGCCCTGGCTGAACTCGTCGCCGATCAGGGGGTGCGTGTCGCGCCAGCCGTGGAGGTTGGCTACGAGCTCGTTGACCTTGGGGTTGTACTTCATCGTGCAGGAACCCAGCGGATAGAAGTGCGTATCGATCGAGTAGTTCTTCTGCGACAGCCGCGTGAAATGGCGCACGACAGACAGCTCGTCGAGTTCGGGGAGCCTCAGGTCCCCGCGCCGGAGGCCCGCAGGAACCGGAGTCTCCGGAACGTCACAGGCAGGGAGGGAGACTGCGATGCGGCCGGGCGAGGACATCTCATGGAGAAGCTTTTCGGGGACAAGGTTCATTTGGTCGCCTCCGCGAGTCCCGTCACGAGGAGCTCGATCTGCGCCTTTGTCGACATCTCTGTCACGCACACCAGAAGTTCGTGTGTCCGCCCAGGATCGTATTTCGAGAGGGCAAGGCCGGGCACGATGCAGCGCCTCGAGAGCTTCTGGGTGATCTCGGCAGCGGGAATGGGTGTAGATACGACAAACTCCTTGAAGAATTCGCCCTTGCGGACCTTGAAGCCTGGGACCTTCCCTATCTCTGTTGCCGCGTAGTGGGCCTTGTTCCAGCAAAGTCCCGCGACCTGCTGCAGGCCGCGCTTCCCCATCAGGGCCATGTAGACGCAGGCCTGGAGCATCACAAGGCCCTGGTTGGAGCAGATGTTCGAAACTGCCTTCTCGCGGCGGATGTGCTGCTCGCGGGCGGTGAGGGTCAGGACGAAGCCGCGACGGCCCTCGTGGTCCTGGGCCTGGCCCACGATCCGGCCCGGCATCTTGCGCATGAGCTTGGCGGTCGCGCCCATCATTCCGAGCCAGGGCCCGCCGAAATTCATGGCATTCCCGAGGACCTGGCCCTCTGCCGTAACGATGTCGGCGCCGAGTTCGCCTGGGCTCTTCAGGATGGCGCACATGATCGGATCCGCGTGCACGACAAAGAGGGCCCCCGCTGTGTGGGCCCTGTCAGCCCCCGCCTTGAGGTCATGGATCTCTCCTTGGAAGTCCGGATAGGAAGCCACGACACAGCAGGTATCTGCGTCAGGAGCGGCGTTCGCGGGTCCGCCCTGGTATTCCGCCATAATGACGTCGAAGGCGGCGAAATATGTCCCGATTACCGCTTTATACTCAGGATGCAAGGTTTCTGGAAGAAAGACCTTCTTCCGCGAGCCGCCCTGGTTGAAGGCCATGAGTACCGCCTCGGCGAGGGCGGTGGCGCCATCGTAATGGGAGGCATTGACAACCTCCATGCCCAGAAGTTCGGCTGCCATGGACTGGTATTCGAAGATGGCCTGCAGGGTTCCCTGCGACACTTCCGGCTGGTAGGGAGTGTAGGCTGTCAAAAACTCCCCGCGTGAGGCAATGGCTCCGACTGCGGCAGGGATGAAATGGTTGTAGGCACCTGCCCCGAGGAACCAGGCACAGGTCGAAGCCGTCACGTTCTTCGCGGCCATGGACTCCAGTTCGCGCGTGATCTCGAGCTCCGAGAGCCCCTGGGGAAGGTCGAGTTTCGGGAAACGTTTCGAGGCTGGTATGTCAGTGAAGAGTTCCTCCACCGAAGAGACCCCGACCGTAGCGAGCATGGCCTGCCTGTCGGCCTCCGAATTGGCGATAAAGGGCATACTTAGTCCTTCCCCGCTTCCTTCTCATAGGCGGCGGCGTCCAGGAGGCCTTCGAACTCGCCTGCCTTGGTCGCCTCGACCTTCGCGATCCAGCCAAGGCCGTAGCAGTCACGGTTGACAAGTGCCGGATCCCCGCCGAGCGCGTCATTGACCGCAGTCACCGTGCCGGAGATGGGCATATAGAGATCGCTCGCTGCCTTGACCGACTCGACGACACCGAAGGATTGGCCCTTCGCGAAGGTCTTTCCAACCTCGGGAAGCTCGACGAAGACGATGTCGCCAAGGGCCTCCTGCGCGTGATCGGAGATGCCGATGACAAAAACGGTTCCGTCTTTCCTCGCAAACTCGTGGGAAGCCTGGTAACGGGCGGCAGAATCGATCTTCATGACGAACTCCTCATAATTACGAACGTAGTGTGACGTCGGAGGCAGGGTATGGCGCCTTGCCAGACCGCTGTTCCGGTGCTGATTTCCCTTACCTGCGGTAGGCCGGAAGGTAGAGCGGCCTCTTTACGACCACGCCAGATTTAGGCTTGCCATGCGCCATCACCGCCACCTCTGTACCAGGCCTGGCGAACTGTGGCTCCACGAAGGCGTTGGCTGCGTACTTCTTCGTGGTGGGACAGAACATGCCGGCCACGCAGGTGCCTATCTTCTCTCCCGAAGGCGACACCACGTCGTAGCCCTCGCGGGGGACGCCTCCGGTGATCTCGATGCCGACAAGTTTCCGCGAGACGCCAGCGGCAGCGATGGCCTCGAGGGCCTTCTTGCCGACGAAGTCGGGCTTGGAAAAATCACATGCCCACTTGAACCCCGCTTCGAGGGCGTTGATGGAGGGGCTGATCTCGTGTCCATGGAGGGGCATGCCTGCCTCGAAGCGGAGGCTGTCCCTGGCTGCCAGGCCGATGGCCTTGACCTCGATGCCATGGGTCTCGCCGGCCTTGATGAAACCCTCCCAGAGTCCGAGGGCATCCTGCGCCGGGAAGAAGAGCTCCCCGCCATCCTCACCTGTGTAACCGGTGCGGCCAAAGAGGTTTTTCGTACCTTGTATGACAATCTCGCCCGAGGTAAAGCGGGGGCAGGAGGAGGCCTTCGGTGTGCCCATGAGGTCGAGGAGTTCGAGGGCCCGGGGTCCCTGGACGGCAATCATGTAGGTAGCCTCGGAGACATCCTCGACCTTGACCGTCCCCTTCCACTCCCGGGCACGCAGGGTGAACCACTCGACATCGGTCTCAAGGTTCGAGGCATTGACGACGATCCACCATCTTCCCGGCAAGCGGTAGACGAAAAGGTCATCGAGCACGAGTCCCTTGTCATCGAGGAGGAGCGAATAGCGGGCGTCCCCGTCCTTCATATCGAGGACAGCGCCGCTGACGGTGTGGGAAACAAAGGCATCGGCGTCGGGACCGGACACGATGAGCTGGCCCATGTGGTCGATGTCAAAGAGCCCGACCCCTCGCCTGCAGATGTTGTGTTCCTCGACCGCGCCGGTCGGATAGGAAATGGGCATGTCATATCCAGCGAAGGGCGCCATCTTTGCGCCTGTCGCGACATGCCAGTCGTGTAGCTTTGTGGATTTCAGGTTTTACCTCCTGGGTGCAGAACGTCGAACCGAATCGAAAGTTTAACAGGAACGGGAGGACTCCGCAACAACGCCTTGCCAGCTAAAACCAGTGTTTCAGCAGGCAAATCGCTACCGCTATTTTCCTCTGCCAAGGGAGAGGGTAGCTCCAAGATCCTCGGCAAAAGCATCGATCTCCGACTCCTCGTTGTCCCACGAGCACATCCAGCGGGCCAGCCCCCGGGAAGCATCCATGACATAGAAAAACCAGCGCTCAAGAAGGCTTTCCGTCACCGGGGTGGGCAGACAGGCGAAGACTCCATTGGCTTGAACGGCCTGCGCAGGGGAAAGGCCGCGGGAGAGGATAGCCGCTTCAAGGCGCCGCGCGAGGGCATTGGACCTGGCCGCATTCTCCTTCCACAAGCCCTCCCCGAGGTAGACCTCGTACTGGGCAGAGAGGAAACGCATCTTGCTCGCAAGCTGGAGGACATTCTTCCGGAGGTTTCCGGCACCGGTGGCCAGGGCAGGATTGAGGAAGACGAGGGCCTCCCCGTTCATGAGGCCGTTCTTGGTTCCACCGAAGGACAGGAGGTCGGCAGGGCCAGCAGCCTCCCGCAACCCCGTGCCAAGGTGGACGGCGGCGTTGGAAAGCCGCGCACCGTCGACATGGAGGTAATAGTTCCTTTCGCGGCACAGGGCACCGAGGGCTGCCAGTTCCTCCTCGGAGTAGACGGTGCCCAGCTCGGTGGGTTGGGATACCGATACCATCCTCGGGAGATTGGAGTGGACCCAGCCGAGGTCCGCTACCCTCTCCCTGACCATGTCCGGTGTCAGTTTTCCGTTTTCAGTGTCAATTGTGAATAGTTTGACCCCAGCTATCCTTTCGGGTGCGCCGGCCTCGTCGACGGCGATGTGGGCGTGGCCTGCGCAGATGACGCCTTCCCAGGGCCGGAGCGCAGAAGCGATGGCCATGACGTTGGCCCCTGTGCCGTTCCAGACAAGATAGGTCTGGCTATCCGCGCCGAAGGTCTCCTTGAAAAGGAGCTCTGTCCGCTCAGTGACTGGATCGTCCCCGTAGCCTACCGCGTGGCCCACGTTGGCCCTCGAGAGGGCTGCCATGACGGCAGGGTGCACCGTGGCGTTGTTGTCGCTTGCAAACCAGCGTTTCTTCATCGTCGCTCCATTCATCCAGGTCTCCTCATGTGGGGATGCCGAGCTTCGCGAGTGTCCCCGCGGTCGGCACGCCGTCGGCATCGTAGCCCTTCATCCGGTAATAGGCGTCGAGCATCGGTTCGAGGTCCACTACGCTCTTCCTGGCGTGCTTCGTGTCCGCCTCGGCCAGGAAGCGGCCGGGCAGCGTGTCATCCTTGCGGCGCACGCCCATGCGCGTGTTCATCCAGCGCTCAAGGACGTGCGAGCGCCGTCCTGCGCGGAGGTAGCCGTACATCGTCACGCGACGTCCCGTGATCGCGGAGACCTGGCCGGAAAGGACCGACCAGTCGAGGAGGAGCTGGGCGACGCGGGGGAACCAGGTCATCATAATACGTAATAGTGGCTTCGGCGTGAGCTTCGGAAAGAGGGGCTCCAGGAGTACGCCGAACACGGTGAACTGGCAGGTATGGGTGCAATTGACCGCATCGAAGAGGTCTTCCATGAAATCGACCCAGGCGGCCTTCGAGCGCGTGGAATAAGGCGGGATGAAGCCGTACAGGACCTCGAGGCCGATCGGATAGGCGTTGAGGTGACAGCCTCCGCGGTTGGCGACCGCGTAGTTGAGGCCCTGTCCCCAGCCTGCCCTCGGGTCGTAGGCCGCGATCTCGAGGCCCTTCACCTGGGCCGCGTAGCCGAGCCCGCCATATTTCGTGGCGAGGATCCTCGAGCCCTCGGCAAGTTCCGCGCCCTCGCCCCGACGGTGGGCGGTGTCCTCGAGGAGGGCCACGATGTTGTCGGACTTCCCGAAAGCGAGGGCGCTCGGCCTTGAGCCCTTCTCGGCTGCTTCCATGGCCCAGGCAAAGGTTCCCCCTGCGGAGATCGTGTCGAGGCCGAGTTCGTTCATCCTGTCGTTCCAGACCCCGACGATATCGGGGTCCCAGTTGCCAATGTTCCCGCCCCACAGGCCTATCGTCTCGTATTCGGGGATATGCCTGACCTTGCCGTCGGGGTAGCTCCCCTTGTGTCCGCAGAGCACCGCGCAGGGCATGCAGGTGGCGTGCCGGGTATCATAGCGCTCGGCCATGGCCTCGCCCGAGAAGGCGCGGAAGCGCTCGTCGGTGCGGTCGCGGAAATTCAGGACCGGCATGAAACCTGCATCGATGCCGGGATTGACATTGTAATTGGTGCCAAAGGACCGGTAGGATTTCGAGAAGGAGTTGCGGAGCACGTGCTTCTTCATGCGAGAGGAGGCTCCGCGCCTGCCCCGTCTCGAGACCCCAGACAGCGGAGCCATCCTCGATGCGAAGGCCTTCCTCGTCGATGCGAAGAACGGCGGGGGAAGCGGCAGCGCCCCTGAGGAGTACCCCATCCCAGCCCGCCGTACGGAGGGCGCGTCCGAAAGGTCCGCCGCAGGATGAGCTTGCCATGATGCCCGTGAGTGGCGACTTCGACAGGCCGACGAAGCGCCCCGAACAGGAGGCGCCGGGTGCAAGGAAGGGGCCAGACAGGAAGCAAAGCATGTTTTCCGGACCGAGTGGATCAAGGTCGCCTAACCTGTCCTTTAGTCTGTCGTAGTAAAGCTTCGTGCCGAGGCCCTTGCCACCGATATAGTCCCGGAGGTCGGCCTCTTCGGGGGTGAAGACCGACCAGGCTCCGGTCGAGAGGTCGATGTCGAGGTAGCGCCTCGAGTCTCCCCTGAGCGTCTTCATGCCGCACCCTCTTTCGCCGCGTTTCCGTCGGCCTTCCCTGCAGGGTTTCCCTGGCCCATGGACACGCAGTCCGCAGGACAGATTTCCACGCATAGTTCGCAGGAAATGCAGGCTTCGTGCCGCGCCAGATGCGGGGTCTCGCCCAGGCCCCCGGGCAGGCCCCCGCACAGGCGGTACAGCCCGTGCAGGAATCATCGATCGTAATTGCCATGTCCCCCCCGCTAGAAGCTGTTCCTGGAAAGTGGCTTGCCTATGTACACGCCCTCGCCGCCGAGGTAATCGTGCTTTTCCCCGTCGACGAGTATCTGCACGTCGTGGACCGTGGGGAAGGACGTCGCAGTATAGACGATCTGCTTGAGCTGGCCCGCGTAGCCCTCGATGCCGTAGTGGTTGTACATGAAGGGTTCGCTGAGATTGACGACCGCGGTGCTGCCCTGGACGCGGACTCCGACGAGCCTCGTCCCGGCGGGGATGAGGCTCACGAGCCTTTTCCCAAGTTCATCGGCATTGGGTCCATTGATGAGGGCGGTGAGGGCATCGGTCAAGGGCGAGTCACTGGCGGGAATGTTGCGCTTCACGCTCTCGCGGGCAATGATGCCATCGTCGTCGATCCTGACGAAATAGAGCATGGCTGGCCTCGTGCGGACAGCCTTGGCGGGCTGCACCACCGCGGTGGCGGGGGCCGGCGGCTGTGAAGGCGCCGGCCCTGGCGCAGTCGCTGCGGGCTTGGCCTTGACCTCTGTTTTTGGCGCCTCTGGTACCGCGATGGGTTCGGTCTTCCTGGGCTCCGGCGCTCCCTTTGCCTCCGGATTCGAGGAGGGCTGCGGCACAGGCCCCTCGTCCCCGGAATCGCGCTGCACCGACTCCCCCACCTTCGGCGCCGGCTTCACCGGTGCAGCCTTGCCTCCCAGATCGTCCTCGCGCTGGTTGCGCACGATCCCGCTGAAGTTCGTCCGCTCGAGGGTTTCGGTGATGCGCCCCCAATTGACCACGAAAAGGATAAATATGAAGCTGAAAACGATAAGCCACAGGAGGCATCCGGCAGAACCACCCTTGATCGGGCCGGACGCACCCTTTCCCCGAGCTGCCATCCTGGATCAGCCCTCCCCTTCAAGACGCAGGAGCCAGGCTGCCGCAGCCTTGTCCTCGGGCTCGATCTCGAGGGCCGTGAGGAAGAAACCCTCGGCTTCGGCCCTGCGCCCCTGGCGCACGGCAACCGCTCCGAGGTTCGTGATGATCTTGGTGTTCTCCGGCTCTCGGACCAGGGCCTTTTCGAGGGCGCTGCGGGCCTCATCGATAAAGCCGAGTTCGACGAGGCAGATAGAAAGCTCGTTGAACACATCGGTGCCTTCTGCTCCAAGCTCGATGGCGCGCTCGAAGGCTTCCCGGCCCTCGGCCCAGCGTGAAAGCCTCCGCAACGCCCAGCCTTTGAGGAACCAGGCGTTCCAGATGCGCGGATTCCGCGCCAGGAAGAGGGATGCCTTTTCAAGGCCCTCCGATTCTCGCCCCAGCTTGATGAAGTCGTAGGCTTCCTTGAACAGCTCATCGAGGTAACCCTGGTCCCGAAGGCTCGACAGGACTTCTCCGGCACGCAGCCTGCGTTCACCCTCGGGGCCGATCTCCATGTAGGTTTCAAGAAGACTTGCCGCGCGTTCGTAGTTCCTTCGGCGCAGGAAAAAAAAGCCGGCGTTGAAATACGCCTCGGGGAAGGAGGGTTCAAGCGCAAGGAGGGCCTTGTGGCGTTCGAAGGCCAGGCTGTCCAGGAATTCAGCGCCCTCCTCGTCCCCTGCCAGGGCCAGCGACTCCGCATGGTCCTCGTAGAGGATGGCCAGATCGACCAATGGCTCGGGTGCCTCCGGATAGATACCAGCCAAGGCGAGGAAAATCTCCTCGGCAACATCCCAGGCCTTGCTGCGCGCCTTGAGCACGCCAGCCTCGGAAAGAAGCGAGAGGAGCTCGGGCTTTACCGCGCGGACAAAGCCGCGATAATAGGCTGCGTTGAGATTGTCGGGGTCCCAGGCGAGGATTCGCATCATTCCGGCAACGATCGCCTCTCCGGTGATCACGCGAGGGTCGAAGTTGTCGACGATGCCTGCTGTCTCGACGGGAAGGGGAATCGCAGGATCGGGCTTGAAGGCCCCGATCTCGCGGTTGAAGGCCTTGGGGAGCTCGATATAGACGAGTCGGCCAAGAGCCTCGTCGCGCCGCATCTGTCTCATATCTGTCATGTTCGGTCAACCTCCGGAATCGGACTGGGCGGGAAGTCGTCCTTCACGCCCTCAGTGGGACTCACGCCTGGGGAGCAGCCTTCAGTCCGGGATCTTCCTCGAGGCGCGAGGGGCGGGTCTGGGAAAGGCAGGCGTTGAGATGGATCTTGTAGGAAAGGGGGAGGAGCGCTTCGTCAAAGACCACAGCCACGGCTGCGAGGTCCTTCCGACCCTCGACGTCCTCGAAACGGATGATGGAGCCCTTGATGTCGACGCATTCGCGGGGTTCCTCGAAATCGATGCGGAGCATGCATTCCTTGTCAACGAGGAAGCGGGCGAGACCCATGATGATGATCTTGGCTCCGCTGAAGGAAAGGTCCCGGATGATGCACTTCCTGGGAACGCCCTGGACGGAAATGATCGTGTCCTTGGTCAGGAGGCTCATCTTTCGCATCATGTCCGGGGAGACCAGGACGCGATCCTCGCGCCGGCGGGCAGCGCTCACATTGGCCTCGAGCACCTGGCCCAGGATGTCGATGAGATCATCCGGCGGCCGCTGCGTGTACTCGATCGTCATGAACTGGAGCTCGCTGCCGCTCTGTGTATACGGCGCAGAGCCCATCACGCGACCCTGGATGAAAAAGCTGACCGGGTCGGTCTTCCCCTCCATCCTGAAACTGAAACGCAGGGAAACGAGAGAATTGGCTTTCTGGAGCTTCTCGGTGAAATTGGATTTCGAGGTAGCGATTATCTTGGCGCCAGCGAAGGAGCTGGAGTAGATGACACAGGGCCATTGCTCGCCGACGCACTTGAGATAGACATGCCTCGGCTCGAGCCCAATCGCCTTTACGATCTCCTTCGTGAATGAGACATCTATTGTTTTGTAGACTTCATACCAACGCGAGATCTGTTGGCTTGTGGTTATTGCCATGGGTGGAAATCATAATAGGGCAAGGACTGCCTTACGTCAACGGAAAGGCCCTCTCAATCCTTCCAGGGAAAGAACATGCCCTTGAGGCTGCGCTTGCCGACGCGCTCTTCCTCCTCTACGAACAGCTCCTTCCACGGCACCGGGATGGACTTGGACTCCACGATCTCACCTTTGTGCGCTTCCCTCCAGTCATACTTCAGGAGGAGGAGCCTGAGTGCGTCGTTCCAGGCGAGCGTGACGCCGGCAGGCCCTGGAGCGAGGAAGGCCAGAAGTGGGGAAACGACGAGGGTGAGAAGGCTCCACAGAAAGAGGAAGGCGGAGATGCCCAGGTTGTCCAGGAGGAGGAGGAAGCTCTTTCGGAGGTTCTTCCTCATGCCGCCCCCAACCCTGAACCAGAGCGGAAGGTAAAACTGGAGCCCAATGATCCAGGCAATGCTCAGCCAGAGGATCAATCCAGCCAGAGCGGCACCGAGCAGACCCTGGCCCATGTAAAAAGGCACCGTAAAGGCCAGGGCCAGTACGGCCATGCCGATGAAAAGCCCGAACTGCAGACCAGGAAGGATGGCCTGTCGGATGATGCCGAAAAGTTCGCTGAAGTGGAAATCCCCGTAGTCGCTCCATCGCATCGTGGCAGCAACGGTGGCCGCGAAAAAAACCGAGAGCCCGAACCAGAGGACAAACCCCAGGGCAATGGCGACCGCGGGCGGCAGGACAGACGCAAGCGAGATGCCGCCGAAGGCAAGGGCGAGCAAGACCGCATTGAGAGCTGCCAGGCCGAATAGATGGTCCCAGCCATCGAAGAAGGCTTTCTTGAGGTAGAATGACACCATACAGGCGGTATACCCTTTCCTTGACAAGAAGGCAACCTGTCTCTATTTTCAAGCACTACACACGACGTTCTTCGAAAGAGGTGCCGCATGGAAACCACCGCCGCCTATCGCTTCCCGCTCGAGACCTTCATGGCCCGCGAAAAGTTCGAACGCATCAAGGAGTTCGCGAAGGACAAGGAGACTCCCTGCCTGATCATCGACCTCGAGGTGATAAAAGGGAATTATGAGGCCCTGCGCAGCAACCTCCCCTTCGCCAACATCTACTACGCGGTCAAGGCCAATCCCACCGACGAGGTCGTCAGTCTCCTTGCATCCCTCGGCTCCAACTTCGACGTAGCGACCCGCTACGAGCTTGACCAGCTCCTCCGCCTCGGTGTCGCGCCCGAACGCATGTCCTTCGGCAACACCATCAAGAAAGAAAAGGACATCGCCTACTTCTACGAAAAGGGCGTCCGTCTCTTTGTCACCGACTCCATCGCGGACATCGACAAGCTCTCGCGTGCGGCTCCGGGCTCGAAGGTCTTCTTCCGCCTCCTCACCGAGGGTCTCGGTGCCGACTGGCCCCTGTCCCGGAAATTCGGTTCGCACCCCGACCTCGCGCGTCAACTCATCAAGACAGCTGTCCGCTTCGGGCTCCAACCCTACGGCATCTCCTTCCATCCGGGCTCGCAGCAACGGGACATCGGGCAGTGGTCGACGGCGCTCACCCAGGTCGGACAGCTGTGGAACTGGGCACGGAACGAGGCCAAGGTCGAGATGAAGATGATCAACATGGGAGGCGGATTTCCTGCCAACTATGTCGAAGCCACCGATGCCCTCGGCCAGTACGCAGAGGACATCCAGCGATTCCTCAAGAACACCTTCGGCGAGAACCTCCCCGAGGAGATCATCATCGAGCCTGGACGGTCCATGGCCGGCGACGCCGGTGTCATCGTCAGCGAGATCGTCAACATCGCAAAGAAATCCGTACATGACCGCAATAGTTGGGTCTTCCTCGACATCGGCAAGTTCGGAGGCCTGATCGAGACCCTCGACGAGGCGATCAAGTACCCCATCTACTTCCAGGGCGAAGGCAAGGCCGTCCCGATAATCCTGGCCGGTCCCACCTGCGATTCCATGGACATCCTGTATGAAAAGAAGCTCTACAAGATGCCCGAAAAGACCAAGATCGGCGAGCGGGTATACATCCTGTCCACCGGTGCCTATACGCAGAGCTACTCCTCGATCTACTTCAACGGTTTCCCGCCCCTGGTAGCCCACATACTGAGATAGGACATGACAGGCGATCCTGGCAAACCCTGGCCTGGAGGTGCGACGAATGAATCAGAAAGTCGATGAATTCATAAGTGATGAACGCAGGTGGCAGGAGGAATTCAGGAAACTCCGGCAGATCCTCCTCGACTGCAAGCTATCCGAGGACCTGAAGTGGGGAAAGCCCTGCTACATGGCAAAGGGTAAAAACATTCTCATAATGCATGGCTTCAAGGAGTATTGTGCCCTCCTCTTCGTCAAGGGCTCCTTGCTGAAAGATGCCAAGGGCATACTTGTCGCGCAGACGGAGAACGTACAGGCCGGCCGGCAGGTCCGCTTCACGAAGGTCCAGGAAATCGTCAAGCTGGAAAAGACCCTGAAAGCCTATATCCTCGAGGCGATTGACGTGGAAACATCCGGCCTTGAGGTGCAATTCAAAAAGGCTTCCGAGTATGTGCTTCCCGAAGAACTCAAGGTGAGGCTGGACAGTGACTCTGCCCTGCGGACTGCCTTTCAAGCATTGACGCCTGGGCGGCAGAAGGGATACATCTTCCACATTTCCCAGGCCAAGCAAGCGAAGACCAGGGAATCACGGATCGAGAAGTGCGTACCCAGGATCCTCGACGGCTTGGGACTGGATGACTAGCCTGGCCTCTCTATCTCCTTCAGCCATTCTTCCCCGATAGCGATTTTTCCTGCGGTATGCCCCAGTCTGCGTTCGGGGCGCAGGGAACCGTGGTAATCGCTTCCGGCAGTGATCCTGAAGCCGCGATCACGGCCCATCTTTTCGAGGCGACGGCATTCGCCGGCCTTGGCGGTCGGGTGCCAGGCTTCTATGCCGTCGATCGCCAGATCCTTCCATTCATCGAAGTGCGTCGAGAGGCGTCCCCAGGAAATGAAGAGCGACCGCGGATGGGCAACGATGGCGAGGCCTCCGGCATCGTGGATGAGCTGGATGGCCTGTCCCAGTTCAAGGCATTCCTTGGCATCGTAGAAGGGGCGGCCCTTGGCGAGCCACTTGTCAAAGGCGTCCTGCCTGTCCTTGGCAGCCTTCCTGGCAACAAGGAGGCTGGCAATGTGGGGGCGCCCGATCTGGCCGGTGAACTCCTCGCCGCTTCCCGTCGCAATTGCGATGAGTTCTTCCATAGTGGCATCTATGCCCGCCGCGTTGAGCTTGGCGATGATGCGTCCGTTGCGCTCCCGGCGAAGGCGAGCGAGCCTTGTCATGGCCTCTCCGATCTCGCCATCAATGTCGCGGAGGTCGAGCCCCAGGACGTGGAATTCCCCCGGAGAAAAGACGATCTCGATCTCGACGCCCCTGATGAGCCTCACGCCGAGCTTGCCCGCAGCCTCCTCCGCCTCCGGAATGCCTGCCAGTGTATCGTGGTCCGTGAGGGCAAGGGTCGTGACGCCCGACTTCGCGGCGAGGGCGACAAGCTCGGCCGGGGACAGGCTTCCGTCGCTCGCCGTCGAGTGGCTGTGGAGGTCGATCACGGTGCGAGGCTTTCGATGTCGAGCTCTGAGCGGCTGCCATAGACGCGCAGGGGGATGGCATGGCCACTACGGTGGAGCTCCGAGCGGACGCGGTGGGCGAAGGCAGTCAGCCAGGCATCATCGAGGGGCGCGGTAATGCCCAGGGGCGCAGGCCGTGCCTGCGTGTAGAGCTGGATCCCCCCGACCCTGGCACCGCGCTCCAGGAGGCCGATCAGGGTATCGATCCAATTGTCAAGTTCTTTCGCCGGAGGCGGCGATGGCCCGGCATCCGGTCCCTCCGCCAGGGCGCAGAACATGGACTGGATGATAACCGGAGTCCTCTGTGCAAAGGCCTCGAGGCCTGAAAGCAGGGTAGTGAAGTCGATCGGGCTCCTGTCGATGCTGCGGAACCAGGACTTGCTGCCGGCATCGAGCTTGGCCCAGACTTCGAGGGCGTGGACGCGTACCGCGGCCTCGAGGAGCTCCGCGACCTCAGGGACGGCCAGGCCGGTTGAATTGGTAATTAGTACAAATGCCGTCTGCCCGAAGACCTGCGGATGGCGGGTCTTCGCCGCCGCGATGGCCTCGATCGCCTCTCCGAGGAGGGGCGACAGGGTCGGCTCGCCGTCGCCCGCTATCGAGATGTCCCTGAGCGGCTCACCCCGTAGTGCTCCAGAGCTGGCCGAGGCTGCAAAGGCCTCCAGATCCTCTTCGAGGCCCCAGGCAGAAAAGAGGCTCCCTGCCTTTCCCTCGACGACCTCGCAGTAGGCGCAATCGAAATTGCATCTCTTGCCCTCGCCAAAGAGGTTGATGCCGAGGGACAGGCCTCCTGCCCGGCGCGAGCGGGCGAGGTAGAGGAAACCTCGTGGGCCAAGGATGGGATCGACTGACATGCGAGCATCCTAGCGGGAGCGGCAGGGCCTGTCCATGGCGCAGCGGTGTCGGCATTGCCAATGCTGGCCCTTTCGGGCATCATTGGCCCGCGCCTTCGCGCAAGGAGAACTGCATGGAATTAAAGCCTATCGTCACGACCGAGGCGCCTGCCGCGATCGGCCCCTATTCCCAGGCCATGGATGCGGGCACAACAATCTACTGCTCAGGACAGCTGGGTCTCGACCCTGTTTCAGGCGTCCTCGCCGAGGGAGTGGAAGAGCAGACACGACAGGCCCTCGCCAACCTGGCCGCCGTCTTGAAAGGCGCGGGCCTCGGTCCCGACCGCGTCGCCAAGACGACGATCTTCCTGGTCAGCATGGGCGACTTCGCGAAGGTGAACGAAATTTATGGAGCCTTTTTCGGCGCGCATCGCCCTGCCCGCTCGACCATCGCCGTCGCAGCCCTGCCCAGGGGCGGACTCGTGGAGATCGAAGCCCTCGCCCTTCGCTGACAGGAACTAGTTGAAAAGGTCCTGGCCACCCTCGCTGCCGAGCTGCCCACCCTGGGCTGCAGCCGGGTCGAGAGTGAAGCGCTGCTGGACAAGGGCCTCGAGCCGTACCGGCGCAGCTGACTCCCTCCAGCGCCGGATAAAGGCGAAACCCGACTCATCGCTGCCGCCTGGACCAAGGGGGAGCATGGTGTCGAGGAGACTCGAGCGCGGCGGCAGGATCAGGCCGGGGCCCGCAGCTTCAGCAGTGCTTACGGCTGCCACGCGATAGCGTGAGGGCGAGCCAAAGAGCGTCAGCGGACCTCCGAGGGCGAGCCTCTCGACTTCGAGGCCGACCTCGGTTCCCGGCAGCTCGAGGGCCCGGACGGCAGGGCCAGCGCCCGGAGCCGCGAGCGATAGTTCGCCGTGCATTCCCGAGGCATCGACCGAATAGGGAATGATAGTCGCAATTACGTGCTTTCCTTCCACAGGTGCCCAGCCGTCGAGTCCGGTTGCGGCCAGGCCGATGACCAGCACAAGGAGTGGCAGGAGGGGCAGGCCGAAGGCGCGGGGAAAGAGGCCAGCGAGAAAGCCGAGTCCCAGTGAAATGAGGCCAACCATCCGGAAGCCGGATTCTCCCAACACTTCCTTTTCAGGAAAGACGAAGAGACCGGTAGCGGCCAGGACCGCAATGGAAACAAGCACCATGCCTATAGTGGGCAGACCCTCGGGACGCCTGCGCCTCTTCCTTAGTTGCCTGAGAAGGATTCGCAGGAACATGGCCAGACCCCCACCGAGGGCGAGGCTCCCCAGGAGAAGCCAGAGCCAGGGATTGGCATACAGCGGAACCGTCATCCTGCGAGGCTCCCTGGGTCAGGCTGCGAGAACCTCAATAGCCGTAGACCCGTGCGTATTTACGGTCGAGATAGCTTACGAAGTGGGAAGGATCGAGGGCATGGCCGGTGACCCTCTCCACAAGCTCGCCGGGAAGGTAGCTTCCGCCAGCCTTGTGGATCCTGTCGCGGAGCCAGGCCAGGAGGGAGGCAGTGTCCCCTGCCTCGATGCGGGCATCGATATCGGGAAGGTCTTTGCGCATCGCTTCCCAGAATTGCGCCGCGTAGAGGTTGCCCAGGCTGTAGCTTGGAAAGTAGCCGAAGAGGGCTGCAGACCAGTGCACATCCTGGAGGCAGCCGTGGGCATCGTCGCGGACTTCGATGCCGAGAAGCTCACGGGTCTTGGCGTTCCAGGCCTTGGGAAGATCCTTGACGGCGAGCCTCCCGGAAATCAGGTCTGCCTCAAGCTCGAAGCGGAGGATGATGTGGAGCCCGTAGGTGACTTCATCAGCATCGGTACGGATCTGCGAGGGCTCGACCTTGTTGACGGCGCGAAGGAAATCCTCGCGCCCAAGTCCATCCCAGGTAGGGGAGACGAGGTCGACGAGCTTATGGAAGTGTCCCTTCCAGAAAGCCTCGCCGCGGCCAACCATGTTTTCCCACATCCGGCTCTGTGACTCATGGATGGCCATCGAGGCAGCCTCGGCAAGCTCGGTGCCCGCAAAGGAGGCTCCGGGAGCCAGGCCCAGCTCATAGAGCGCGTGGCCTGTCTCATGCATGGTGGAGAACATGGACGAGGGGATGAAGTTTTCGAGGTAGCGGGTGGTGATGCGGACATCGTCGCTGCCGAGTGTCGTTGTAAAGGGATGGGCTGAGATGTCCAGCCTCCCGCGCGAGCGGTCGAAGGCCAGCACATCCATGAGCCAGTCGGAAACTGCTCGTTGCCTGCCCTCGCCTATCGCCTCGTGGAGGAAGGAATCGTCCACCTGGGCCCGCGACTTGATCTTCCCCAGGATCTTCACCAGGTCGCCGCGGAGTCTGGAAAATACCTGGGCTATGGAGGCTTCGGTCGACCCGGGTTCGTAGAGGTCGAGGAGGACATCATAGGGAGGCTTGCCGGGACCGAGGCAGGTGGCGACCCGACGCTCGAGCCCAAGGATCTTTTCAAGGTGAGGGGCGAAGGAGGCGAAATCGTCCTCCTTCCTGGCCTTTACCCAGGCGGGCTGGACGAGACTCGTCGTGCGGGCCATTTCCTCAACCAGATCGGCAGAGAGCTTGGTATCACGGTCGTAGGCACGACGCAGGACCCTCAAGAAAGCACGCTCATCGGCTGCCAGCTCAGGATCACCTAGAGGGCTCTCACTGGTTGAACCCAGTTTCGAAAGGAGTTCCCCTATTTCGGGGCGCACAGCCTTGGCATGGGCAAGGCCCTGAATCATGGCAAGCTGCTCGGAGCGCTCGTCCACCGCCTTTTCCGGCATGCCTGTTTCCTGGTCCCAGCCGAGCAGCGCTCCGATGTGGGCTACAATCTTTTTCTCGCGGTCAAGTTCTACCAGACGCTCGAGTTCCTCGCGCATGTTGACTCCTTGAAGGTGGAAATATCCTCTCAGGCGGGCCGAATGGTACTCCGACTGGGCCTGGGGGGCAAGGCAGGAAAGGCCGTCCTTGGTGTAGAATGTATTCATGGATACACGACGCCTTGCCCTCCTTCCCGCCCTCGCATTTTCGGTGGGTTTTTCCAGTCTCGATACGGTCGCTGCGCAGGCTACAGCCCAGGCTGCCGATCCCGGAACGGTGGCCCGGAATTTCATTACCGCATTCTTTGCCAAGGACCCAGCCTATCGAGCCATGATGACCGACTCCATGAAGGCTGCCTTCAGCGATGCACAGGCAGCGGCGACTGCCGACCAGCTCGTGGCCAGATGCGGCAGCTTCTCAGGACTCGGAAAACCCATCGAGGAAGCCAGGTCAGGCAACCACATCGTCTCGCTGCGTGGAACCTTCGATAAGTACTATGCGGATTTCCGGGTCACCATCGGTGGAAGCGGAAAGGACGCGGGGAAGGTCGCCGGGTTCTTCGTAGTCAGGCTGGAAAACCGCGCCCAGTGGGCCTCCCCTCCCTACGCAAAGGCAGGTAGCTGGACTGACGAGCCGGCAAGCGTCGATGCAGGGGGCTGGCCCCTCCCGGGTACCCTCAGCATCCCGAAGGGAAGGGGACCCTTCCCTGCCGTCGTCCTCGTCCATGGTTCCGGGCCCAACGACCGCGACGAGACCATCGGCCCCAACAAGGTCTTTGCGGATATCGCCCAGGGCCTTGCCTCGAAGGGCATCGCAGTGCTGCGCTACGACAAGCGCACACTCGTCCACGCAACACGGCTGTCGATGGATGTACAGGACATCGACGTCCGCTCCGAGACCGTGGACGACGCGGTCGCCGCCCTGGCCCTCCTGTCCCGCGATCAGCGCGTGGATGGCAGGCGCATCATCATAGTTGGACATTCCCTGGGAGCCATGCTCGGCCCGATGATCGCGGTGGCGTCCGCTTCGGGTGCTTCGGCACTCCACCCCGCTGCCCTCGTTCTCCTGGCCCCGAACGCGCGGCCCCTCGAGGACGTGATCGTGGACCAGGTGCGATACCTGTCGATGCTGCAGCCGGGCAACGATGAGCAGAAGTCCGCAGGGATCGCCGAGCTCGTAGCGGCAGCAGCCCGCGTCAAGGCCCTTGGGCCTGCGGCAGAGGACAGCGACCCGGAGACTTCGGAACTCCCCCTGGCCATTCCGGCAGCCTGGTGGCGTTCCGTTGCTGGATACAACCCCGTCACGGTCGCCCGGGGCCTCGGCCTCCCCCTCCTGGTTATCCACGGCTCACGCGACTATCAGGTGATGTCGAGCGAGGCGACAGCCTGGAAGTCGGGACTCAGCGGCCAGAAGGACACAACGACGATGCTGATCCCCAACCTCAACCATCTCATGATGAAGGGGAGCGGTCCGGCCAACCCGGCGGAATACGATACCCCGGGCCACGTCGATGTCACCCTGATCGAGGCGGTTGCCAGCTTTGTCGGAAAGCTGAAGTAGGCTACCTGATCGCCTGCGTGGTCATCGTGAACACGGCGAACCAGTGGCAGACGGTCCCGGCTATCACGAAGAGGTGCCAGAGGGCGTGGAACCATTTCCTCCGCCTGCCGAGGGCATAGAAGCCGGCACCAAGGGTGTAGGCCAGGCCACCACTGATGAGGAGGGCAATTGTCGCCGGGGGCGTCGATGCAACCAATGGGTTCCAGGCCAGTACTATGATCCAGCCCATTCCGAGATAGGACAGAAGTGTGGCCAGAGGCCAGCGGTTGAGGAAGACAGCCTCGAAGACAATGCCGATGACGGCGATGGCCCAGACTGTGCCGAAGATCCACCAGCCGACGGTGGGCCTCAAGGCAGTGAGCGCGAAGGCCGTATATGACCCCGCTATGAGGACAAATATGGCGGCATGGTCGATGGTCTCGAAGACACGGACAGCCTTGGTCCTCGCCATCGAATGATAGAGGGTCGAGGCGAGGTAGAGGAGTATCGCGCTCGAGCAGAAAACGATGTTCGCTGCCATGCGCCAGGCGTCGCCCGTGCGCGCCGAGACGACGACGAGGACCACAAGGCCTGCCATTCCCAGGAGGGCGCCCAGCCCATGGGTGACTGCGTTGGCGATCTCCTCGCCCACTGAGGCTACCCTGTCCTTCGACCTGTGCCTGGCTCCGTTGACGGCCTTTCCGGAATCAGTACCAATTGTAATGTCAGACATGCTTCTCCCTTGCCGGAAACGCACCGGCCTTTGCCGGGCTTCCCATGGCCGTCGCCCTGGGGCCCGGCCATCGTTGCCAGTATTAGACGCACCGGGCTCGCCGAGGTTGCGGTTCCGCCCCGATCTCCTGTACTCTTCGACCGGAGGCACCCATGCCAATTCGCGGTCCAGCGTTCCTCTCCATGATCATGCTCCTGTCCCTCGCAGCCATCGCGCCGATCTCGGCCCAGGCTGCGACAGCCCCGCTCCCGGTGAGGGTCGCCGACATCATCGACAGCCGCTGCGGGAGCTGCCATGTCTGGGCCACCTCGATTTCAGGCATCGCAGGCAGGGTCGCCCCTGGTGATCCCGCAGCGAGCCCCCTCATGATGATGATCGACTCAGGGCGCATGCCGCAAGGCGGCCCCGGACTAGCCCCCGAGGAATCCGACCCGATACGCGAATGGATTCTCTCAGGCGCCGATGCCTCTGCTGCCGGATTCCCGGCCACGGGCGGGGCATTCTATTCCAACAACGCGGTTACAGGCGTAGGGATGCTCACCCCGCAGGGCACTGATACCGGCAAGAGCAACCTCCATCGCAGGAGCTCTTTCACGCATCTCGGCCTCATGACCACAGAGACTGTGCTCGCACCATATCCCTGAAGTAGTTGCCGCCATCACCCTAGACAGCTTCTCCAGCCCAGAGGACGACCGATGACCCTACCCGCCTCGACAATCCAGACCTTTATCCTCTTCCTCCTTATGTCCGCCGGCTTCGCCGCGGGGAAGACCTCCATCCTCGACGAGATGACGGTAAAAAAACTCTCCCGCTTCCTGGTCAACTTCGTCCTTCCCTGCCTCATCGTCGCTTCGATGCAGCAACCCCTCACGCCCGAGCTCAGGATGGAGGCCTTCCGCACCCTCGGCCTTTCCTTTGCGATCTACGCCTCTTCCTTTCCCCTCGCCTTCGGCTTTGCGAGCCTCATCCGGGCCAAAGGACCGACACGAGGAGTCCACGCCTTCGCGGCCGTCTTCGCCAACGTGGCCTTCATGGGCTTCCCCGTCCAGCAGGCGCTCTTCGGAAAAGCCGTGCTCTTCCAGGCCTCGATCTTCATAATACCCTTCAATCTTCTCGCGTTCTCGGTCGGGGCTGCCATGATCGCCGGAGGGGTCCGCAGCGAGGGCCGGGAGCCGACATTGGGAGGCGGTGCCGTCCACGAAGCCAAACTCAGCTGGAGGTCCTTCGTCAACCCCGCGGGTGTCTCCTCGATCGTGGGCTTTGCCCTCTTCCTCGCCGACTTCCGCCTGCCCCTCCCCCTGTTCCGCGCCATGAGCATCCTGGGGGACACGACCACGCCACTTGCAATGTGCATAATTGGAGCGACCCTCGCGGAAACCAACCTCGGCAATACCCTCCGCGACTGGCGGCTCTGGGCCAGCTCGGCCTTCAGGCTCCTTGCCCTCCCCCTCCTCCTCTATCTCGTCCTCAAGACCCTGGGATTCACGGGCATAGCCCTCGGCATGCCGGTCATGATGGCCGCCATGCCGGTAGCCGCCAACCTGAGCTTCCTGTCTGCGGCATTTGGCGGCGACTACCGCACCGCCAGCTCCCTGGTATTCCTGTCAACGGCCATTTCGCTTGTTTCCATACCCCTCTTGGCAGCTGGACTTTTCGGGATTTGAGGTAATACAGAGGACTGCAAAGGCAATCCTGCAGCGGCTTCAAAGAAGGAGGCCGGGTTTCCCCGGCCTCCGCTTCAAAGATGCCCGCAGCTCGTCCCTATGCCTGGCCTGCCGACCCGAGCACGTTCTTGTTCTTGTGCGCGTAGAGCTTCTTGAGCTCGTCACGGGCAGGGCCGAGGTACTTGCGGGGGTCGAACTCGTCGGGCTTCTCGGCGAATACCTTGCGGATCATCGCGGTCATCGCCAGACGGCCGTCGGAATCGATGTTGATCTTGCACACCGCGCTCTTGGCCGCCTTGCGCAGCTGCTCCTCGGGAATGCCGACGGAGTCCTTCATCTTGCCGCCGAACTGCTCGATGATCTTGACATATTCAATTGGTACGGATGAGGAACCGTGGAGGACGATGGGAAAGCCGGGAAGGCGCTTCTCGATTTCCTCGAGGATGTCGAAACGGAGGGGAGGAGGAACGAGGACTCCGTCGGCTGTCCTGGTGCACTGCTCGGGCTTGAACTTGGTGCGTCCATGACTCGTACCAATTGATATGGCAAGGGAGTCGACGCCGGTCTTCTTCACGAAATCCTGCACCTCGTCGGGCTGCGTGTAGCTGGAATGTTCGGCCGATACATCGTCCTCGACGCCGGCGAGCACCCCGAGTTCTCCCTCGACAGAGACATAGTCCTTCTGAGCATGGGCGAAGTCGACGACGCTCTTTGTGAGCTTCACGTTCTCGTCGTAAGGAAGGTGCGAACCATCGATCATCACTGAGGAAAAGCCCGACTCGATGCAGCTCTTGCAGAGCTCAAGCGAATCCCCGTGGTCGAGGTGGAGCACGATCGGGATGTGCAGACCGAGTTCCTTGGCATACTCCACCGCGCCCTTGGCGAGGTACTGGAGCATGGTCTGGTTGGCGTACTTGCGCGCACCCGAGGAGACCTGGAGGATGACGGGACTCTTCGTCTCCACGCAGGCCTGGATGATGGACTGGATCTGCTCCAGGTTGTTGAAGTTGTAGGCAGGGATGGCGAAGCCGCCCTTCACTGCCTTCTTGAAAAGCTCGACCGTGTTGACGAGCCCGAGTTCCTTGTAACTGACCATAAGACTCTCCTTGTCAAAAATCCTGGGACTTTGATGTGGCGTATCCGCCAGTACCTTCATGTATTCGCGTTGTCATGCACTCCAAAGACTGCCCGACCCGAGGGATCGGCCATCGAGGCCCAGGCAGCATCCCAGCGAATGGCTGTGGGTGTCGAGCAGGCGATAGAAGGCCCATCCGGCACCAGTTCCACCGCGCTCGGATTCCTGAAGTGCTCCTCGTAGATGGACCGGAAGAGATAGGCTTCCTTGGTGGGAGGGGTCTTCCTCGGGAAGCGGTGCCGCGCATTGGCCATCATCGAATCGCTGACTTCCTTCTCGGCGTGGGCCTTGACCGAATCGATCCATGAGTAGCCAACGCCGTCGGAGAACTGCTCCTTCTGGCGCCAGAGGATCTCGTCGGGAATCCAGCCGTCAAAAGCCTTCCTGAGTATGTATTTCTCCATCCGTCCCTGGTCCTTGTGGATCATCTTGTGGACGGGATCGATGGACATGGCGACGTCCATGAACTCAGGGTCGAGGAAGGGCACCCGGGCCTCGACGCCCCAGGCACTCATCGCCTTGTTGGCCCGGCAGCAATCGTAGAGGTGCAAGGCATCGAGCTTACGTACAAGCTCCTCGTGGAATTCGGTTGCATTGGGCGCTTTGTGGAAATAGAGGTAGCCACCGAAGATTTCGTCGGAACCCTCTCCAGAAAGGACCATCTTGATGCCCATGGCCTTGATCTTGCGGGCCATGAGGTACATGGGCGTACCCGCGCGTATGGTCGTCACGTCGAAGGTCTCGAGGTGGTAGATGACGTCCGGGATGGCGTCGAGGGCTTCCTGGATGGTGAACTCGATCTCGTGGTGCTGGCTGCCGATGTGCGCGGCGACCATTCTCGCGTACTTGGTGTCTGGTGCTCCTGGAAGGCCCACGGAAAAGGAGTGGATGCGTGGCCACCAGGCCCTGTCACGCTCGTCCGTTTCGACACGCTTTTCCGCGTGCTTCGCCGCTATCGCTGCAATTATGGACGAATCGACGCCACCGGAGATCAGGAGCCCGTAGGGCACGTCGCACATCAGCTGGCGCTTGACCGCGTCCTCGAGGGCCTGCCTGAGAACTTCAAGGTCAGCCCCTCCCTTGGGAACAAAATTCGGGGCAGCCCAGGCTGGCTCGTACCATTTAACCAGTTTCCCCTCGGAGGACCGGTAGTAGTGGCCGGGAGGAAAGACTTCGACAGTCTGACAGAGGTCCCAGATCGCCTTGAGTTCCGAAGCCACGTAGAGGGTGCCTTCGCCGTCCCTGCCCCAGTAGAGGGGATTGACTCCCTCGTGGTCGCGGGAGATGAAGAAGTCGCCGTCGCGGGGATCGTAGATCACGAAGGCGAAAATACCATTCAGCATTCTGACGAACTCGGGGCCGTGTTCGTCGTAGAGGTAGAGGAGGGGCTCGCAATCCGATTCGGTCTGGAAGCTATGGGGCTTCGAGAGCCTTGTCTTGCGCAATTCGAGGTGGTTGTAGATCTCGCCGTTGACTGCGAGAACGCGCCCCGTATCCTTGTCGACGAGGGGCTGCGCGCCATGGGTCACATCGACGATGGAAAGCCGCTCGTGGCAGATGACCGCCTTTTCGTCCGACCAGATACCGGACCAGTCGGGACCGCGATGACGGAGCCTCTTGGCATGGCTAATAGCCTTTTTTCTAAGCTCGACGGGATTGCCCTTTATATCGAGTACCGTGAGGATGCCGCACATAGCCAGAGCTCCTTTGAAGACTCCAAAAGTTACACGAGTATGCCGTCGAGGGCTGTGGAGAGGCAACCGCATGGGCGATTGACCCGCTGTCCCCACAAACGTATATTGACTTAAGGATCCTTGCTAGTTCTACCCTTGGGGGTGCACCGGTATCGACCCGTGCGGTCAGTTTCGCGAGTCGCAGGTGGAGACGCCTATCTCCTGATTGGGCAAACTTTTACTTGCCAACAACAATGGCAACCTCGCTCTCGCCGCGTAAGCGCCGATAGCGACGGAACCGCCCCCGCGCCGCCCTGAGCGGGGGACGGCTCCGACACCAACCAGGGCTTGCCCGAATTCCTACCCGGAGGAATTCGGGGACAACCACGGGATACGGGAGGGAAAGCGTGTTGGCCCGCCGCCCCCTCCCCGACAATCCGAATGACCGACTAAACCTGTAGACGCTTTCGTTTCGCGCCCGGGGACGGGGGTTCGACTCCCCCCACCTCCATCATATGTAATAAAGAGTTACTTGACATTCCGGCCCCCGTGTAGCAGAATTGTGAGCAACACGGGGGCTCGAATGGCAAGCGTCAAGGCGGCGTACACCCTCTTCCCAAGACTCCTCTCAGATGGCAAGAAGGTCTGGTATTACCATGCCCGCGATGCCAATGGTCGCCGCCTCACCGCCCGGTCCACGGGCAAGACCACCAAGGGTGATGCGCGAAATCATTGTGATGATCTCCTCCGCGACGGCAAGCTTGGAGCAGCCAAGGTCCCTACCCTTCTCGACTGGACAAAGGAACGGCATTGGTACGAATGGCCCCGTGACAAGGAGCCCCTCTGCCTCTACACTCGCGGACGGCTTGCACGAAGTTCCAAGGACAAGCCGGCAGTCGGCCGCGGACACATCGACCGCTGCTTCGCCCACCTCCGGGACCACATCCTTCCCTCCTTCGGGAGCAAGCGCCTGGACGAGATCACACCCGCGCAGTTGGAAGAATGGCTCTTCGAGCTCGCCACCCGCTTCGCCCAGAAGACCGTCATCAACATTGGCTCGGCCTTCCGCACGATCACCTCGGAGGCCTTCCGCCTCGAGCTGATCTCCGACGATCCATGGAAACGGGTCCCCAGCTTTGTAGGCGATTCCAAACCCAGAGGCGTTCTCACTACCGCTGAAGCCCTCAAGCTCATGAACCCCGCGACGGTTGAGACGGTCTGGAACGGCAACCAAGTAAACTACCTCATGAGCCTCACTGCCATGATCACCGCCTGTCGCCAGGGCGAACTCCTTGCTCTTCAAAAGGAGAACCTCCACCCTGACCACCTCGATGTCGAGGCTTCCTGGACTATCCGCTACCACGAGCGCGGACCCACCAAAACGAAAACCAAGGCTCCCGTGCCGATCCCGAAGTACCTCTACGATGCCCTCATGAACTTCGCTGAATGGGATGGCTACATCTTCAGCTTCTCCCTCGGCAAGCGACCCGCCACGGGGGCACGCGTCACCGATGCCTTCTATGCCGCTCTCGAGAAGATCGACATCGATGAAAAGGAACGCGCCCGCCGTAATCTCGTCTTCCATTCCTGGCGGCGCTTTGCCAACACCTACCTCCGCAGCAGGGGCCTCCCCGATGCCAAGGTGCGTCAGCTTACCCGGCACGAATCGGAGACCATGACGGACCACTACACCAACTGGAACGCCGATTCATTCAGTGACGTTTCCAAGGAGCAGGCCTTCCTTGCGAAGGCGTTGACCAATGACAAAGCCAGGGCAACGCTCTTGAACAAGGCCGAAGAGCCCGCCGAGCCCGAGTCGACATAAGGGCGATGAAACCTTGTCAGAAGAGACATCGCGCCCAATAATCAGTCCATGGCAGGTAAGAAATCGACCCCAGCGCCTTTGAATCCTGCTGCTCCTACTCTTAAGGACAAGGGCCGCGCCTTCGCCAAGATTCGAGCCGCCCTTTCTATCGACGCTGGTGTTCCCCTCGTTAGCATCCAGCCGATCGTGGCAAAGGCTCTCAAAGCAGCGAAGAAAGCTACTTCCCCTGAAACAAAGGCCAAACACCTCAGCCATGCCATCAACCGCATTTCATTCCTAAAGAAGGCAGCTGAGACTCACCTGGCTACCGTCCACAAGGAAGAATCTTTGGACGATAGGCATTTCTTCCAAGCCTATATGGTACAGGCTGACGAGGCCTGCGGGATGCTCACACTCAAGATCGAGGAAGTGCAATTAGCGGCGGAGGAGAAGGCCAATGCCCCTATAGCGTCAGGGAAACGTGAACCACGCGTAGCCTCAACCCGAGCCGTCTTCGATAGTAGCGAGCAGAAACTGGCAGAGCGCTTGCTCACAGCGGAGGAGGCCTGGACATACCTCCGCAAAAGTGAGCGCGCTTTCAGAGACCTCGTCAAACAGCCTGGATTTCCCATTCGACATACCGGAAAACGAAAACAGGCATTCCGCCGAAGTGAACTGGATCGCTGGGTCAATGGGGAAAGGGATTTCCCCGGGATTGATATACCTGATAAATGAGGATAGCCCAAGCTCCCAGATGACGAGATCAACATTATAGCCAATTAGCCGCATACTTCTACACCTATTCGGCAATTGCGATTGAGTGTACTTCAATTCACCTTGCCTACAAGATCCTCATTGAACAATGAAATCGGAGGAATGATGGCAAGCAGTCCTGGGTCCAAACGTTCTCACCGAATTCTCCAGACAAATCCCGTATCGTACCTCGAACGGCTCCTTTCCGAGGTCAGTCCCGAAATGCGCCGCTTGCTATCTCTGGAGCTTGAGAAGGAGATCCTCATACAATTCCGTAGCCTATGGCAGGCTGTCCGAAACCAAGAAATACCAAAGACTCCTGATATTGCAGACCTTTCAGATCGCTTGGTCACTACCCTCGAAATTGTCAGGAGCTTCGGATTCGAGCCTGAAGCGGAACCAGATCAGGCAGCCGCAGATCCACTCCTTCTGGAAGAAGACTATCGATCCAACCGCATGGAGCAGCAGAAGATCGCTTCATTTACCAAGGAAGTGCTTTACGACCTTCTGGTTGAAGAGGGATACCTTACCGAGGAGAATAAGGACTTATTCATTGACGTAATCCAAGGTGGATATTTCTATGAAAACATCCCCATAAAGGTTAATTGGATCGGCACCACTCTCTCGCTAGTAAATTTCGCTGTGGTCGGATACTACATGAAGCTTTTCAAGATCGACATGAGAATCCCCAAAGGAGGCGGGCCTGGAGCGAGAAAGCCCGCTTTTGACGCAGCAATTAGGAAGACTTTTCATATTCGCGGAAAGCCGGTGTACACAGGCATCACCAAAGAACATATCAACCCTGTCATGAATCAATTGCCCAAATTCCTTGCCTTAGCACGTGAGAAATTGAAGAAACCAGAAAGGCCAGCAACCGACTACGGGGATCTAGAAGACTGCCTAGCTCTGACCGACAACGAAAAGATGGCCGCTGAGTTTTCAAAATCAAAAGATATCGCCAAACTTGATTTCGATGTTTTGCGGGTGCTCTCTCGACTAATTGATTCCGGTGACTACGAAAGGAATTAGCAGAATATTCAAGGGGTCTCGGGGTGCCCCGGGGTCTCCCAACAGCCTCCTGCGTTGATGTCCATGGCGCGCTTCGCTACATTCCTGGTTGTTAGCTGGTTCGTATGAACTAGCACTACTTCCAGGGAGGTCCACCATGGATCCAAACGTTCTCGGTTCGACCGAATCCAAGTCTATCGTGACCATTCAGGACTCACCGGTTCAGTTCACTCCACCAGTGCCTTCGGAGGACGCAACGGGTGAAGATCCGCTCGCGAGCGTGGCGCCAAAGGCGAAAAAGACGCCGGCTATACAAAAAGGTCCGCACTACGCGCTCTATACCACCCTCGTCAACCATCTCGGCTGGACCACTGGCGACGACAAGACCTACAACTACACGCCGGAGCAATGGAAGGCTCTCACTTCCATCTCCGAGAAGATCGCCATCGCACTCCATGCCTCTACCGCGAAGAAGGATGCTGGCCTCTTCGTGTCCAATGACTTCCACCACATTGTTCGCGCCATTCTCCGCCTTAAGGGTGTCTATGGCCTTGCTGAACTTGGTGTCATGATCTTCCTCGACAAGATCGTCTCCGACGGGCTTTACAAAAAGCTCTATCTCTGTTCAAGCCGCGCCGCCTTCTTCGCCGAGTGCGAAGAGTATATCGGGTATCTCCCTTCAAAGGCCCGCGACTTTCAACTCCGCGGCATGAACTTCCGCGCTCATTGGGAAGACTTGGTAAAAGGAGTCGGCGCCGAATCCGGCATGCCGCTCGAGGAACTCGCCGCTCGTCACCTGACCAAGCTTCGGCTGTACCAAGACGCGATAGCCCAGTTCGACCGAGAAGAGACCCTCAGGCTCTTCAAGTCGCTGACTTTCCGGGAATTCGCCGCTCGCATCAAGGCCGCCAAAAATCCCGAGCCTATCGCTAGGCCCGCCAAGGGCGAGAAAAAAACCACGACCACCAAGGGTGCGAACAATACCGGCCGGACTCTTGATGACATCAAAGACCTCACGCCCGTCCAGATCAAATGCCTGCGCATCCTGACTCGGGGCGGCACCATCCATATCCTTGCCAGTTCCAGCCAGGACATCATCGACCGCGCCGTAGTTCGATTGGCTCAAAATCGCCAGGGCTACAACGAAGAAACCAGGAAGGAGATCGGTCACAAGCCCTATAATCCGAACAAGCCGCTCGCCATCAACCAAGCTCTTTGGAGCGCCTATAATCCCTTCGAGATGATCGACCGTATCCGCGCCGGGATCGCGCTAGTCGCCCCTCAGCGCCGCACGGTCGCTATCTTGTTGTATCGTCTCGCCTCCGAGCCCCAATTCCGTCCTATCTGGAAAAAACCCTACCCTGGAAAGCAGTTCACCGCCTTCAGTGCCTTCGTCGCCGACATCTTGGGCATGGGCGAAGACTACCGGGACTATCTCCGCGTGGGCAAAAACCTAGCTCGGCACCATTACATCCTCGATGGACTCGACGATACCTCCACCGACGCTATGTTCTTCAGTCTTCGTTTTCTCGAGGATGCTGTCAGAACGCATAATGGCGACGTCAGCCTTATCAGGAAAAGGCTCCAGACGTTGTCCTCCCGTGAGTTCGCTCTTTTCGCTCGAGACTCCAACTTCGAACTCAACACAATCGTCCGTAAGCTCACCCGCAAGGTAGACGAGCGCTTCACGAGCATCGCTACCAGCATCGACTCACTCAAAGAGCAGTACTTTGCTGTTGACGTGGTCGAAATCTTTGGCAACAAAGAGCGTTCCCTGGTTCAATCCTACCTCGATGAGGCAACGACTGAAGCGGCATCTAGGTCTTCACAAGTCCAGGTCGAGATCCTGGATTCAGAACCGGAGATGGTTGGGTCTTTCTCCGAATCCAGCTCAGCTGCCTAAAACTGCAGGCTCGACTTCGCGCCTCCGGGAAACCGGAGGCGTTTTCGTTTTCCCTGAGTCATCGTACAAACGTTTTCGCTCCCCTGTGGTCAGCCTCTACTAATAGTTACCATATTTGTCACGGAGGCATTCTATGACCTATGACCTCATCTGCGAGCGCAAAGGAACCCCGATACGGCTCTCCAATCCTCGCGACGCCTATGCTGCGTTCGGCCGTTATGCGCGGGCACGCACAGAGAGGTTTGTCACTGCCTCGCTGAACGGAGCCCATGACATCATAAAGGTTCGGATCATCACCATAGGCCTCATCAACCGAACTATCGTACATCCCCGAGAAATATTCAGGCCAGCGATTCTCGATGGCGCAGTAGCTCTTGTAATCGGCCACAATCATCCTTCAAATCGCTTGGATCCCAGCCCTGAAGACCTGGCCATCACCAGGCGCCTGAGAGAGGCGGGTGAACTCATTGGCATTCCTGTCCTCGATCATATCATTTTCGGGCGAGATGGATTCCTATCGTTCGTCGAACGGGGACTCATTCCCCCTGCAACCATTGACTAGAAGGGGTCCCCCTTGAAAATTATCTGCGCTCTACGATATTTCCTGTCCGCGTTATCAGCGCAAAGTCCTCTAGCTCGCGCAAAGTGACCGAACTGAAGGGCTAGATTTCGGATTCTGAAACTTTTAAATCCTGGTATCATATAGGCCTTACAAATTCCAGAAAATTGTTCCCACCAAGTCTTACAATTCGATTGTACGACCCTTATCGCCAAAAGTATCCATGGATACGCTTCCTCTCAAAGGAACATCTATTATTTACCTCCATACCTGATACCTCTATATTCAATACCGATATACCAGATACCACAATACGCGATTCTCTAGTATCATTATTCTCTATACCCAATACCGTCATATTTGTGATGTCTATTGCAAATGTCCAATGCCACTAGTCCCATCCATTCCAAGCTGAGCATGATCCCTACCCCTCCACGCATAGTCAGCTGGTACGAGCTTCCCTCGTGGGCTAGGCTCTGCCTGCCAACGACGATCACAAGCTACATCACCATGATCCTCCATTCCCACATGGGATGCGAACAAGAAAACACACGGGGTGTCGGCAGAGCGTACTCGCTACGGCCTCGA
This sequence comes from uncultured Spirochaetota bacterium, assembly GCA_903821875.1. GTDB lineage: Bacteria > Spirochaetota > Spirochaetia > Treponematales > Rectinemataceae > CAIJMU01. The sequence goes on along the minus strand of CAIJMU010000146.1, from coordinate 99,560 downwards.
ATCGGCCTTCCAGGGCCATTCTTGGCAGAGCTGGTACTGCTCACTCAGCATGAGGGCTCCAGCATTTCTACTGCCCTGATCCCGCTAGCCCATCGTACAAACGTTCTCAGCCGTTACAGCTAATCGCTTCACTGAGGCTGCCTAGTCCTGGCCTCGGCCTCTATTTCTAGCATATGGCCCTTCGATTCTCTTGCTCCTTGTGGGCAGGCGTGATCTCGGCCACATCACCTTTTCCTCTCCCTTTCAGGAGGTCTCACCATGCTCGCTACCGTCCTTGCCGATCGCATGACAGAGCAGGCAACGCTCGCCCTGCCCTCTCCCTCTGACATCCTCTATCCTGACTTCTTCTCACCTACCACCAAGGAGCTTGGCTCCGCCTCCTCCGAGACCTTTGCCATTGACTCGGTGGCCAGGGCTGACTGGGCAATCGCCCGCATCATAGAAGCCCAGGCTCGAATGGCCACGAGGGCCGATCTCGCCGCCGACCTCCACTGCCGGGTCAACTCCTGGTTGGCCAAGGCGAATACCTCAGATGAGGATTCTGTCAGCTACCTCATGGCCCTTCTTCGCCCCTATGCTGAAGCTGAGATCGCTACCCAGCATCGCTCTCGCTCGCTCATCCTACCCTCCGGTACGGCGAGCCTGCGTCGCCTGCCCGATCGCCTGGAAATCACCGACGCTAAGGCTGCCATGGCCTGGGCCGAGGACACACACCCTGAAGCTATCGTCACCAAGAAGGAACTTTCCAAGTCAGCGCTCAAGACGCTGATCTTCACCAAGGGGGAGGCCGTCCCCGGTGTGGATGCCTGCCTCGGATCCGATGAGCTCTACATTCGAGCTCGTGCCTTGAAGGACTAGCGATGAATCTCCTCAACAGCATTCTCATCGAGGGAGAGGTCTTGGCAGACCCCCTTTTCTCTAGCCTTCCCGAAGGACTCGAATACTGCACCTTCGATATTAGCGCGGGTGATACAGCCCCGGCCGTGCCCGTGGTCGTCTATTCGCGGTTGGCTCTCCGTTGTAGCGAACTCCTCAGCAAGGGCTCCGGTGTCCGCGTCGTTGGCCGAATCACACAGGACCCCGCTGCCTCCGAAGCGGAAGGAAGCCAGAAGCTCCGAGTCGTGGCCGAACATGTCGAGGTCAAGCCAACCATCTCCCGACGAGTCGAGGTTGCATGATGGAAGGTGACATCATCCATCGGTATGGTCGTCGGGAGGCTATTGCCGAGGGGGTCTTGATCGATGCAGGCGATATCGCCAAGGAAGCCGGCTTCGTATGGCCTGTGGCGATAACGTCTCGGCTCTATCATGGGTACCTGCAGCCAAGCCCTGAGCTTGAAGCGTGGGGCCAGTCATACGAGGGAAGGCTCTGGGATCTGTTGAATGTCCTGCGCTGGGCCATCCGGCAGTCTAAGAATGATACCTTCATCAGGTTCTCGGTTCTCTTCGTGCTTTCACCCGGCACGGCGGCAGTCCCTATCGAACTCATCTCCATAGCCGGTCCTGATGACGAAGGCGCGCCTTCGATCACCGTGCTCCTTCCCAACGAAGACTGACCCCCGCCTCGAGGCCCATGGTTCGCTCCATGGGCCTTTTTCATTCGTGCCCGCTTCTGGCACTGATGGCTGCCAAGGTTGCTCGCGGAGGAGCCCATGCCCTATACTCCGAGCATGTATGACAGGAATCTCATACAGATCATAAAAAGCCTTACTCTGATCTCCCGCCCTGAGGGGGCGACTGTCAGGCAGCTCGTGGATGCCCTCGAAACGAGCAGGCGTACGGTTTTTCGGGTCTTGAAGACCCTTTCCGAGGAGCTCGAGTTTCCCCTCACGACCACCCGCGAGGACTTCGGCGGCGAGACCACTTACTTCCTCGAGGCCGGCTTTGCTCACAAGCTCAGCAATGTCTCCCTGCCCCGTCTTTCCCTCTCCTTGACGGAGGCATCGCTTCTCTACTTCCTCCTGGGTCGGGACATCCTCCTCGCCCGCACGGATTTCGCCCCCGACCTCGACTCGCTCAAGGGGAAGCTCGAGGCCTTCCTCCCGACAGCCTTCCTCACCAAGCACGCCGATGCGCGGCTCGATTCCATCTTCGCGGCTTCCCCGGCGGCGCTCAAATCCTACGAAGGCCGGGAACACCTCATCGATACGGCCCTCGATGCGCTCGAACACCGTTCAAGCTGCATGCTCACCTATCAATCTCCTACCCAAGCCACAGCCAAGACCTACGAGGTCCATCCCCTCAAGCTCATCGAGCATCGTGGAGGGCTCTACCTCTTCATCAGAATCCCCAAGCACAACAGCATCAGGCTCATCGCCATCGACCGCATCGAGGCGATCGAGCCCACCGAAGCCGCCTTTGAGTACCCCGAGGACTTCGACGCGGAGGGTCTCCTCGCCACGGCCTTCGACCTCACCTTCGACGATCCCGTCATGGCGACCGTACGCTTTTCGGCAAAGGACGCACCCTACGTCAAGGAACGCCGCTACTCCCGCGAGCAGGCCTTCGAAGACCATGCCGATGGTTCCTGTACCCTCACCATTTCCACTTCGGGCGAGGACGACCTCCTGCGCTGGATTCTCTCCTTCGGTTCGGGGGCCGAGGTGCTTTCACCGCCCGCACTCCGGAAACGCGCCGCCTCCGAACTCGCCAAGGCCCGTTCCCTCTATCCAGACAAACCCTAAGGACGATCATGAGCAACCATCTTTCCAAGTCGAAGTACCTCGTCGGACTCCAATGCGAAAAACGCCTCTGGCTTGAATCAAATCGGCGCGATCTTCTCCCTCCCATCCCACCTACGCGGCAGCGGGTCTTCGACCAGGGGCATCAAGTCGGGCAACTCGCTCGCGAACAATTCCCTGGAGGCATTCTCATCGATGAGAATCCAATGAAGTGGGCTGATGCCATCGTTGCCACCAAGGCGGCCCTGGATACAGGAGCTACCACGATCTTCGAACCTTGCTTCGCTTTCGAGGATACCATCGCCCGCGCGGATGTGCTCGTGAAGTTTTCCGATGGAAGCTTCGACCTCATCGAGGTGAAGTCCACGACCGGGAGCAAACCGGAGCATGTCTGGGACCTTGCCGTGCAGACCTGGGTCTACGAGGGCTGTGGGCTCCGCATCGCCCACGCCTCCCTCATGCACCTCAACAAGGAATGCCGCTACCCCGACCTGTCGAATCTCTTCGCCATCGACGACCTGACCGAAGAGATGCGAAAGCACATAACCGAGGTGCCCGGTAACATCGCCCGAATGAAGGCGGTCCTCAACTCAAAGGCCGAGCCAACGATCCGCCTTGGCTCCCGCTGCTCGAGCCCCTACGAGTGCTCCTTCTTCGACTACTGCTCGAAGCTCTGGAAGCTGCCCGTGCCTTCGGTCTTCAACATCCCCCACCTCGGGGCGGACAAGCGCGATCTTCTCATCGAGGCGGGGGCCCTCGCCATCGAGGACCTGCCCGCGGATGCGGACATCGGAACCCAAGGCTCACGCTTCGTCCGGCTCTACCTCAGCAAGTCCAAGGAGATCGACAAGCTAGCGATCGCGCGCTGGATCAAGGGGCTCAGCTATCCCCTGTGGTTCCTCGACTTCGAGACGGATGGACCAGCCATCCCCCGACTCGAGGGACTTGGCCCCTTCGGTACAATTCCCTTCCAGTTCTCGCTCCACGTCCTTGAGGCTGACGGAAGGCTTACCGAGGCACCCGGATACCTACACCTCACTGCCGACGATCCCCGTCCTGGCATCGCAGATGCCCTCCTTGAGCAGATCGGCAGGGAAGGAACCCTTGTCGCCTACAACGCGTCCTTCGAGAAGCGTGTCATCGGCCAGCTGGCGAGCTTCCTGCCTTCGCTTGCCAAGGGGCTCCAGGCCCTCCAGCCGCGTTTCGCCGACCTCCTCGATGTCTTTCGCAATCACTACATCGATCCGGCCTTTGGCGGCTCCAATTCGATCAAGAACGTCCTTCCCGTGATCTGTCCCGATCTCGGCTACGCAAGCCTCGAGGTGCGCAATGGCGAGGAGGCGCAAGCCATTTGGTCCAAGCTCATTTCCTCTACCGATGAGGCCGAACGAGTGGCTCTAGCCAAGGGCCTACGCGCCTATTGTGGGCTCGATACGCTTGCTATGGTTCGGCTCTTTCAGTTCTTAACAGACCTATAATTTCGCAACTATGGAGAAATGAATGATCAAGGAAGAAGAGCTGGCAGCTCTGCACACCTATGATTCCGAGTACATCGCCCTTGAGCACTTCACGAAGCGTATATACCAAGTAACGATCCCCGTGGCAGTCATGACTCTCGTATTTGGCATTGCACTGAAATGGATCGATCTTATCGCCATCGCGGTACTCAGTGGGCTTCTTCTCTGTTTTCGAGCTTTCATACGAATTATTGCGTCCTATCTGATACGCATCTCGAAGTTGATACAGCGCAAAACTCATCGAGACTATACGTCCACCTTCCGGAATTGACACTCCGCTTTGACGGGCAAGAGGACGAGGTGCGCAGTAGCCGCCTAAACATTAGGCCCAGGAGTTGGGTTCTATCGCCACCTTCCCGAGAGGACCACCGGGATCAACCAGCGATCGCCAACAGCAGGCGACGTTCAATCTCCTCAGCGAATAAGATGCTGCCAGTGGCCACGGGCGGTATCTTCGCATGTACCTGCCCCTTCGCCATCTGATTCCGTTCTCTTCCGTGAGTCCTCAGAAACACTACCAAGTCCGCCTACGCAGTAGATCTTTCTAAGTCTACATATAAATAACCCATCTCCCACACCCCCTGAGGTACCCCATGAAATCAGTCTGCTTCTCCTCTGTCAAAGGCGGCACCGGCAAGAGCTCCATCTGTATCCTCACTGCCAACTACGCCGCTTCCGCTGGTTATCGCGTTCTCGTCGTCGACCTCGACCTCCAGAACAGCGCCACATCCTACTACCTAGACTCGCCTGACGAGGCTGACCAGCACAACATCGCGACGGCTCTCCATTCCGAACACCTCATCGAGAACATCATCCCCTCAAACTACCCAGGCATAGACCTCCTGGCCTCGTCGCTCGATCTCGTGAAACTCAGGGCCATTAGCGAACGCACGCTCAAGTGCATTCTTGACTCAACGCCTCTTCCCCATGACTTAATCTTCATCGACACCCCGCCGACCTACGACAACCTTGTCCTGAACGCCATCCATGCCGCCGACCTCATCCTCAGTCCGGTCGCCTTCTCCCAGTTCGATTTCAAGGGCGCTCTCTTCTTCCAGTCCCAGCTTCGCCGTGAAACCGACAAACTCCCGTCCTGGCGCCTCCTCTTCAACTTTTACAGGCCTGCGCGCTCCGAGAACCCCGATTCCCTTCGCAACCAATACGAATCCCTCTTCCGTGATGCCTTCAGCGACACCATCGCGCCAGTCACCATCCCCGACACAACCCTCATCCGCCGTTCCATCGACACGGGCGAACCAATCACCGCCTCAACCGCCAAAGCCCCTCTCCATTCCGCCATCGCTTCCCTTGCCGCCTACTGTGGCGCTGACCGCTTTTCAGGGAGGTTTTGACCATGCCCAAGCTCACGATGACTACACGTCCTGATAAAGCCTCAGTCAACAACTCGGGCGATAAGGCTATCGGCGTCACGCTCTCCCTCGACCAGCTAACCAAGGCAGAGCCCTTCGCCTCCCTCTTCATGATCAAGTCCGAGGTCCTTGAGGCCATCACCGCCGACATGAAGGCCAATGGCTTCGACCCCTCCAAGCCAGTCAATATCTGGAAGAAACCTGATGGCACCCGAGTCCTCATCGACGGCTATACCCGAGTCCGCGCCGCCGAATCCCTCGGCCTCCTCCACGTCACGGCCTACGAGAAAACCTTCGCCTCCGAGGCCGATGCTCTTGCGTACGCCGTCCACACCCAGAGGGACCGCCGCAACCTGTCTGATGCCGAGCTTCTCAGGCTCATCGAGCTCGTTGACCGGCCTCAAGAAGGCTTCCGCTCCACGATAGCGCCAAACGGCGCTACCGATCGTAAAGCCTCGAAGACCGCGGCCATAACTGCCGACTCCATTGGCATTTCAGCCCGCAAGGTAGAGCGTGCTCGGACCGTCCTCGCCGATCCCGATGAAGCCGCGGCTGTCCGCTCAGGCGCAAAGACGATCCACCAGGCCGCACATGACGCGAAGGCCAGGCGCTCAAACCAGCTGGGTAAGAAAAGGATCCTCTCCCCTGTTGCCAAGAAAGCCGACGAGGTCGCGAACACTGAGGGACTCCGCACCGTTGGCTTGCTTCACGAGCTTCTGCAACGTGATCCTGACACTTCCAGGCGGGTAATCCTTCGTTCTGCCATTAAGCTTCTCAGAAAGGCCTACAAGTAATACCAATAGTCCGCAATACCCGGCATCAACGTCTCTCGCACCATTGAACCTCGCCCTTTCGCAGAAAGAAATGAGAGCGGCATCCCTTCTGCCGCCATATCGATGGTTCAATCGAGATCGTCCCCCTGAGAAAGGTAGCTCGCCAACATGGATGTGCATCAGTGCGGAGATTCAAGTAGACGATATCCTCGCACCCGCAGGGACACAGCATGGCTACGTACCAGCGGTAGCCTCCTTCGCCGATTATGTAGGCGGTATGATCAGTCAAAACTGGCGGCAGATCCTCTAGGAACACGACACGGTATTTCCGCTTCACGACCTTTCTGAGGTCATGCCAGAGGCGAATCAGTAGAGACTTCACCGCTTCACCCGTGGGCAAAGAAAGGCATAGCCAGTATTGGGCGAATATCGCCGAGTCCAACGGACTTTGCCATGCCTTCATCCGGATCACCTTCTTCATCTGGTCTCAGAAGAGGTTCCCTCAGGTTAACTGCTATGCTACCGATATCGGCATTGGGGTTGTTTCGATAGGGGTGAAGCCGTGCAAGGAAATCGTTCACTGCTATAGATGCGACCATCGTGTTCACCGATATGACGGCTGGTCGATCCTCTTGGACGCCTTTGATGTACTTCTCCCTTCTGAGTTCATCATAGCGATTGGGGTCAGTCCGCTTCAAATCCTCAGCTTCGATCTGAGCCAGGCTAATGGCCTTGCGACTGAGAAGGGTTGATCCATCAGGCTGCAAATAGTGTACCGCCCCGCAGACGGCCGAGACTCCTCCCCGACCATCTGCCTCCAGCTTTACTCCAAGGTCGAGATAGGGGATTACATAGAATGTGCAGAGCCTATTCAACAGATTTCGTCCGGAATGTGTGTCCATGCACCCGAATATGATGTCGCATTGGGCCAGCTCCCTGACTACGTCCTGATCAAACGTATTCTTGCTAATTACTCGAATAGCAGTTGGCAGACCATTTCGCTCGAAGGCCTCGCCCATTACATCAACCTTGAATCTCCCTACATCGGCAAGAGCCGAGTTGTAGATCCTCCCGAGATTCTTTTCTTCCAGACAATCATCATCGACAAGGGTGATCTCCTTCACGCCAAGGCGGTAGAGCATCTCAGCCACCGGGCTGCCGGTTCCCGATACGCCAACAACTCCCACTCGCAAGCCCGATAGCATTCGAGTTGTCTTGGTACCGAATGACTGTTCTAGTCGGAGGCTGATGTCATCGCCTTCGGCATCAGCGGCAGAATTACGTGACCAAACAAGGATGTCAGGACCTGCAACAATTAGGGAATCTAGCAACATGACCTCAGTATTGTCCACAAGTATTCCTGCCATATCACCTTTAGCGCCTACCTGCACGACAATGCCAGTCATGCATTTGTCCCCACTAAGGGTTTCAAGAACTCGCCTTGCCTGTGCAGCTTCGTGTTCACCGCCGTGGTGGAACACTATCGGCAGAAGAGGATAACGCTTCTGCTTCTGAGCGATCCAGCAGAGGATTTCATCGGTGGGCTCTTTATCCAAGTCGCTCAGCTCTTCTGACAGAGCGTGGACGGAGGCAACGAAATCAGCTCCTGCCTCCCCTTTCCTAGTTGTCGATCCGCAGACGCCAATAATGGCCTTTTTCTCAAGGCGAGCGGACGTCAGTAGATCCTGTATGCGCGCTAGCTGACGTCCTGATAGCCGCAGACGCGCGGTAGCTATAGGTTCAGTTGGTGTTTCCATTTTTCGTTGTCTCCCTCAAGAAGCACTCTTCAATTAGCTCGATATGAGTTCCGAGATTGTCTAGGCCAGGGCGCCAAGGATTAGATTGAGTCCGATGTCGAGACCAACGCTGGAAGCTACGATTGTCGAGCGCTTGAATGGCGTCAACGTTGTTGATGGCAGCACCGCTAGTAAGGCTAAGGGCAGGGAATACGTATGCCATGTCTATCTGTGTTGTCGGATATGAATCTGGGAGGAGTATCGCAATGTCGGCATAGGATACGTTATACCCTTCTGGGATTGGGAAATTCCGTACAAGAATCCACCGAGAAGGCTCCTCGAAGAGCGTTTCCCAGGCGAGTCCCCGCGCATCCAGATACTCTATATCATCCAGTAGCAAGGGAAAGACACGACGGAGACTCGCCTCTTCCATGATCAGCCCTCCGTGGGGTCAAGGGGAAGCGTGATGAACCTCTCAACCCCAGGAGTTGCGAGATCGACTTCTTCATCGAGCTCTATTTTCTTCGTCACACCTCCATGGAGCTTTTGATCGAGGCGATAGCCTTCGGGCGGGTTCTTCCCCGCTTTGATGAGCAGCTCTCTTCCGGTCGGGCGTCTCTCCTCCAAGATGAAGCGCTCGGCGTCAATTCTGATCTGGTATCGGACCTTCGGCCCTGTTGGGATGTCCTTCCCTTCCTTCGCGAAGGTCTCAATATCGATGATCTGCTCAATGTCTTGGTTCTCTTGCATAGTGGTACTCCTATCGCAGATTACTGCGAGTCATTACTTGTTCGTGGCAACAGCCACGAGTGCTTCTGCCACTTCTTCCGAAGCGGCAGAAGTTGTGTCCTACCGCTTGTCCTTCGGCGGGCAAGGATCGTTGCCTGGCGCAACGGTATCCTTGTCCCTGAAGCGTCCGTTCACTCCCTGAATGGTGAGTTCACCGCCACCAGAGTTCTGTAGATTCTGGCGAGCGGCCTCGGCTGCTTCACGCTGTGTCGGGTAAATTCCTTCGGCGCGCTCCGCTCCATTCCTCTTGTTCGCCCATCCTGCGGGCGTCATGTATACGATTCGATCATGTGGCTTGGACATAGTTATCCTTCCTTCCTTGCATGCAGGGCATGCTCCAGCTGAGATGATCTTCGGCGGTGCCGAAACCTGAGTAGGGATTAGGACTGTGAGGGTTACGTGACCATATGCCACCCCCGGTATACGGAGGGGCGATGTTGACGAGGTTGAGGATCTGGGCTAATACTTACCTTGCTTACCAAAGCATCGCTCCTTCCGTGGGATCACCGATCCATGCGGATCAGCGGCAAGCGGCCTGTGGATGTTCAAGATCCATGGGCCGTTATTATTTCCACCCGGCAGCTTATTGACCACAAGGTATGGTTGTCAACATGTGTGTACCACCACCCATAGTAGTCATCGTCCCTTACAAAGTACTGCTTTGCGCCCATTCCGTCTATGGCACATTGCAGACTATTTGTTTTTACTGATTGCATAATAACACATAGTGTAGTACATTTGCAATAGAGGAAGGAGTGCCCTATGGGAATCCAAGATATCGGCGACAATGTACGCCGCCATATGAAAATACGCGGACTGACCATTCCTCAGCTCTCCGCGAAGATGGGAATGGGAACCGCTGCCTTGTCGAATCTCCTCAATGGTAAAGCCGAACCTAAGTCCTCGACCTTGATTAAGCTTTCCGAAGCTCTTGCTGTACCGTTTCAGGATTTACTCGCGGACGCTCCCCAGCTACAGTCCCTTCGCTTCCGTACTGGGAAGACCTTGAGTGGTCGAGAGAAGGCAGAGCGGGACCAGCTACGCCATGACACTGCAATCTGGCTATCGGATTACCAGTTCCTCGAAAAGTCTCTCGGGGATAAGCGCCCCTTTGAGCTTGCAGACATCAGGGAAGACGATCCAAGCAAGGCTGCTCTTGCAGTAAGGAAGAAACTCGAAGTTGTTGCAGACGATCCGATCTACGACATTTCTGCGCTGATGGAGAAAGCTGGAATCAAGCTTCGACTTAGGGCTTTTGGGTTTAAGAAGACCTTTGGTCTTTCAGTCGGAGAAGACGACGGAGGCCCTGCGATCGTCGTCAATGCCGAGCCCGGCATCTCTGTAGAGCGTCAGATCTTCACTATTGCTCATGAGCTTGGACACCTCATTTTGCACAAAAGCTCTTATGATGCGGCTAGGGACATTGAGGATGCCAACGAGGAGCTCGCAGCCAACTCTTTCGCCGGTGTGTTCCTTATCCCTAATGAGGGGCTCCTCAAGGAGTGGGAGGAATCCAAGGGTTTGCATTGGGTTGATCGAGTACTTCACGTCAAGAAGAGATACAAGGTTAGCTATATGACTGTCTTGGTTAGGCTCATGCAGCTTTACCCGGAACTCAGAGACCGGCCACTGATTGCGGAGTTCAGAAGTGCCTATGCACTTCTCTATAAGCACGATCTGAAGGCTCATTATGAGCCTGAGGCTATTCAGGACCCCGTCGCCACCGATGATCCCCAGGAGCTTGACACCAGCGACCTCGTCGAGGATCGCTTCGCTCGGCTCGTACGGGATGCGTATGACAAGGAGCTCATTTCTATCAGCCGCGCGGGTGAGATGCTGAACCACTCTCTTGAAGACATGCGAACTCTCGTTCGCGCGTGGCAGGCGCTCTAGCTCTTGTCGGAATCATGTCCTGTAGCCGCGATCTGTGACGCCAATGTCCTCATCGACTACGTCAAAGCCGATGAGGATCTCATTCGCGAGCTCGTGGCATATTGGGGAGCTGTTTATGTTCCAGACAGGGTCCTCATCGAAGTCAGGCAGCTAACCTTTCAGCGAGCGGAAGAGCTAGGTCTTACGATTATTGAAACACCATTGGTTCTTCCTCCCGGCTCTGGCTTATCGGACCAAGACCGTGCATGTCTCCACTATGTACTCGATCGAGGGTGGACGTGCATCGCTAATGATCGGCACCTAAGGAACGAGTGTGGGCGTCAAGGCGGCAGGGTAGTATGGGGACTCGAGATGCTCCTCATGCTGGTGGCTAACCACCAGATTACAAAAGCACGCGCACAAGACGTCGCGAAGAGGATCAATATCGACAACCCTGAGATCACAGACAAGATCCTTGAAGAATTTAAGTGCAAGCTCGCCGCTCTATAATCTCTCATCAGCGGGAGAGCTTGTCTGGCCTCTTCCCAGTCGCCTATTCCGTTCCAACCTCAAACCACTCGCCAGAATCCCTTATGCGGTCCGCCTGCACCTTCCCCATCAATGCCCGCGCGATCCTGTAGAACTTGCCACCTAGGGAGTTGCGGTCCGAAAGCTCGGTGAATGTTATCACGACTACCATGTACCCCTGGTTTTCCAGCCCAGTTCGCTTTCTGGCATCAACTTCGGACTGGGCAGCATTGCCGTGGATACTAGAGTGCATGCCGTCCAGGTAGACGCATATGCCTTCGATTTGGTCGTTTGGAGAGTGGTAGTAGAAATCCGGGATCGTCGCACCGAGTCCACCACCTAGATTGATGACCTTCTGAGCCTCCGGTTCGGGGAGGCCGGCATTGATCAATAGCTTCCTGAGGCGGCCCTCGGGATTGTTGAGGGGTTGGGCTCCGCTCTTTGCCTGCGGGATCTTCTGTGGTATGTCCATCTGTTTCTGAAGGTCACCGGCCTGCAATAACTCGCCGATATGTTCGGCCGCCTTCTTTCTGTCGAGGAACCGGTGGTACTGACTGTTCCGGTATGAATACAGGCAATCGATGCAGGCTGTTTCACAGCGGCTTGGGCACTCTTCCACGATCGAGAGTGCCGCCTTGAGTACCGCTTCCCATTTCACGAGTATCTGATCTAGTAGGCCTGATCCACCTGGCATTGGATCATAGAGCATCATCGTATACCCGCCATCCTGGGGCAGCCCGAGGAGCTGAAGATCGTCCTCTTCCATATCAAGAACGGCGGCCGCGCCCTTGCGGATTGCCTCTACGGTGCTGTACGCATCGAGAGGCGTCTCGAATCCTGGCCACAGAAGGACGTCCGCCGCGTCTTCAATATGCAATGCAAAGGGTACGCTATGGGGTTGCTGGCATGTCTGGACATGCCGATCCCAGAATGTCTTTTTCTCTGCGTCTGAGGAGTAGGGAGAGGTGCTATAGCCGCATACTCGACAGATCGGGAAACCAGAGATGTTGGCACCCCCAATGATCATGCCGGGTCCAAGGTTTATCAGGCGGAACTGGTAGTTCTTCAGCGATCGTATTTCCTGGTTTCCTGCGCGGTACGATGCTCCACCTTCATGTGACTCCATGGACATTCCGAGCACAGTGGATGCCATGGAGAATCGGTAGTCTTCCTCGTCGCTGATTGTCGAGTAGTGGAGTATCTCCGTATCTTGGAGCTCGAGGCTCAACACCTGCCCCGTGACGGGCGTCGCGAAGCTGTTGTCGACCAGCCCCTCTTCGACGATCGTGGATGTATTCGGATCATAGTTGAAGGCAAGGGGGGGCTTATCACCGAGATGATATCGCCTGGGGATGTATTTACTCCCCAACGCATAGAGCAGGTTGCCGGGGGCGAATTCCCGCAGGGCGACCGCAGGGTTGCGCCTGATCGATAGAGCGCGTGAGATTCCCGCCCCTCCTGATGAGTACTCGCCGAGTATTGATCCTGTATCAAGCCCGTAGCCAGGAAGGAAGCCCTCCAAGGCAAGGTAGGACAGGGTGAATGATTCCTCCGACAGAGCGTCGGCATTTTGCATCTGGCCGCTGGGACGCATCTGCGACAAGAAGCGTTTCAGCCTGGACTCGATTACTCTGTCGAGGGGATCGTAGAGCGCCGTATCATTGAAGACGCCACTAATGCGCTGTAGCTCGCGTTGGGCCCAGGCTATGCGTTCCCGAAGCCTGAGCACGGTTTCCGTGAGTGCATGTGCCATTCCATCGAGCACCGACCCAAGTATTTCAACCTGGACAGATTCCTTGTCTTCCGGTGGCCATGTAGCCGTGAAGGTCCGCTTTAGCATCTCGAGCAGCTCGTCACGGTACTCACCGACGAGAGCGGCCAGGGCAGCGAAGCTGCGGGGCGTCAAGTCGATGCGGTTATCAGTGAAGACATAGTCCCCGGTCTTCGATGGGAACGAGGACGCAAGCGTCTCCTGGATTCTTTCCCGTTCATCAGCGGGAGTAGCTCGTGCTTCCGCTTTCTTGCGGAACCAACCGATGACAGCAGAGTGGGCATGCTTCTCGATGAGCTTCTCGTTCCTGAGATTGAAGCTCGGAGGATCGATCATCCCCATGAGCAGCTTGAGCGGGTCCTTGAAGTATGCCTGGTCGAAGCTCGCGGGTCGGGCATAAGTGATGTCTACCGCTATCCTATGGCGCCGCCCGGCTCGGCCGGCACGCTGCCAGTAGTTCGCGGGGAGAGGCGGCATATTCCGCATGAGAATGCAATCGAGACTACCGATATCAACACCCATCTCAAGTGTCGGAGTACATACCAGCGTATTCGGTATCTCGTGATGCTCATCTTTGAAGTCGCGTTCGAGCTTCTCCCTCGCTGCGGCAGGGACCTGGGCTGAGTGCTCCTCCGGCTGAAGGATGGCTACCTCGCGATCCAGCATCATGAGGTCGAAGTCATCGGCATCGGTTTCCCTTGGCAAGAGCGTGCCATCGCAATTCCATGCTACGCACTTCATCCCTGTCGATCGACGAGCATGGATCTGATGACAAGTCGAACAACGGTAGGCTTGCTCCCCATAGGTCAGGAGGAGGGATTCGACATTGACCTGATAGCCTGAAGCGCCGGGGATAGGATTGCCTCTCTTGTTCTCGACATCAGTTGAGACAAGAATACCCTTCGACACCAGGAGCCTGAAGAAGCTCTCGGCGAAGTCCCTGAAGTGATCGCTTGGAACACCCCACTTGCGCGCCATCTGTGAGAAGGCGGTCTGCCCCCTCTCGGAAGCCAGCTGGATCGTATAGCTCTTCTTGTCATTTGACTCGTACCGAACCTTCACGATTTTTGGCATGAGGTCGGTGTTTGGTATGTATCCGCGCTGCACGAATGGATCGGAGCGCTCGATAAAGCGCGTGTATAGCTTCGTTGGCTTGTCGAAGACGCATCGATCGCTCCTTCGCAGCTTGTCAAGGAAGAGCGAGCAGTCATCGACTAGTTCTTCGGGCGGGATGTGCAGATCGAAGGCCCAATCGCGGATCCACTGATTCTCAGGATCAAGACCCCTGTAGCGCACACAGAGCCGTCCCCAAGCCTCAAGGCCTTGAGTATCACGCGCAGGCCGGGTCAGTTCCCTGAGAAGCTGCAGCCTGATGTACGTATTTCTTTCTCTCCTGTGATTGGTCGGAGAGTCATTGAAGGAGGCGTACTCCCAGACCTCGCGCAGGAGCGAGAACGAGAGCATCTTGTCCCTATCGAATAGTTCGTCAAGATTGTGGACAAGGTCCCCAAGGGTGGTGGGACCTTTCTTTAGCTCGGCTTGCGCGAGATTGAGGAAGCGATAACGCCGCGAGTGATCCTTCATCCACCCGGCCTGGAAAGCCGCGTCTTGCCTATTGTCGGCGAACACGAGGAGTCGCCTGCGTTCCAGGTTTTGGATCATGCTTTGGGCGAGGATGTGGATGTCGGGAGCCGTAATAGCCTTGATCTCCCTGACCGGCTCCCTATAGCGTCCGGTAAGTGAGTTCCCCTGCTTGCCGCAGCATACGCAGCGCTGGAAGTATCCACGGTTGGTGTCTTTCTGGAGGACCGCGCTCACGCGCGCGAAGCAGCCAGACCGGGAACAGCTTGGGCAAGTATCCGGCTCATGGTCGGCCAGAAGGCCGCATTCTGTGCATACGTACAGCGGAACCGATCGTATCTTGGCACTGTGGCTTCGTTCGGCTTCGTCTTCTTCGGATTCGTCGTCGCTCTCCCCCCGAATCTTGTCGAAGAGGTAGAGTACCGTCCCCTCGTCACCGGAAGGCACATGATCCCAATGCTGGCCATGCAACGTCTGGTGTCCGCCGCCGAATCCTGCCGGGAGCGGCTCAAGCCCCGCTACTGAATGCTTGAAGTAGTGTTGCCCGCAGGTAGTGCAAACTACGACCGAGAAGGGGAAGCGCGTGTCTGATGAGGTTATGCGATCTTCGCCGGAGAGATACAGTGTTGGCTTGCTCGTAGTAGGGTCGAGCGTCACCTGGGCACCGGCGATTCCCCGTACGAAGTTATGGACAACGGGGCGGAACAAGGGTCTTCCCTCATTGCGCGCCGCGGCGCCAAGGGCGAACCACGCCAGTATCTCTTCTTCGGAGATGGGGTCATGGCGGATGTCCTTGAACGAGCCTTGCAAGGTTTGCAGACTCAAGGGGTACTTCACCTTTTCCGCCAGTTGATAGGGGACCGTCCATCGGACCATGTCTCTGTAGAGCTGCTCTCGCCACGCTTCTTTGTACGAAGTTGGGCGTCCGAACAAGGCAGTACAAGCTCCCGATAGGGCGGCCAAGGCAATCTCGTCAGAGTCCTCGCTTTCAAGCTTGCCCAGCGACTTCAGGATAGTCCGAAGGATTCCCTGGGGATCGGAGGGTGGCGGCGTGGAACTCAGAGCCTCCGACCAAATGGCGTGCTCCGATTCATATTCTTCGCCGACTAGTTCGACACGCTCGCGATGTACACCGAAGAACCGTGCCGCGAAGTCCCGTCCGGCTTCCACTCCCCGTTCAGGGTCAGCGATGGTGGCCGAGGTAGCGATGCACACGGTATCTTCTGTTTCCTTACCACAGAAGGTCCTAAGGCGGCGGATCAGCGCGGCGGTCTCTGCTCCAAGAGCCCCCGTGAAGGTATGCGCCTCGTCGAAGACTAGATACTCGAGCCTGGCGCCCGCGAACATGGAAGTATCCTTGCCACGGGTCAGTAGGATTTCCAGCTGCTTGACGTTGGTGAGGAGGATTCTCGGGACCGTCTCTGGATCACGCATCTCGCTGCGCGAGGTCCGCTCCTCCGAAGGATAGAGGAGGCCTTCAGGATTGTCCCTGCGCATCCTTTCCAGCTCCGCTTTATAGGCAGCCCGCGAGGTTCCAGGAGGAAGGCGCTTCGAGGTCGCGACAGGATCCTCGGGCGTGTTTCCCGTATACATGCCAAAGCTGACGCCGGTCCCCACCAGGAGCTCCCTGAGGCGAATCCGCTGGTCTTCTGCAAGAGCGTTCATAGGATACACGATGACCGCGACGATACCTTGAGGAGCGCTCTCGTCGCGTAGCTTCATGCAGCGGCTTATGATGGGGTAGAGGAAGCACTCGGTCTTTCCCGATCCTGTACCGGTTGAGACTATTGTATGCTTGTCCGAGGTGATGGCTCGAATGGCCTTCTCCTGATGAGCATACATTCGAGGGTATGAGGAGAGTGTCGCGATCCCTGGATGGAGTACGCCGGCCGCGGCCAGTTGATCAAGGGTAGCACCCTGCCTGAATACCCGGGAGAGGCTTATGTATGGGCCCTTGAGAAGGGGGGATGACCTAGTCTCGTTCAGGTTGAGGAGCTTCCTCATTTGGGCATAGAGGTCGGGGTCGGAGAAGCGATAGGTCGAGAGCTGGTACTTGAGGAAGTCGGAGATGACCTCTTCAGTGAAGGAGATGGGATTTATCATGCTTTTCCTTCCTCAGTGATTCTACTCTCATTGCGCCATTATCCGAATCAGCTCGCCGACTGATCACCGAACTCTTGCTCTTCCAATCTTCTGCGGCGCTCATCCAGCAGCTCGCCATCATATACCCAATAATCTGATCCGCTTACCGAGGTGGTCTTGTACCCCATCCTGTTGAGTATCTCAAGAGCCGACGCGGAGAGGCTTGTTTCGATTCCGTTAACTTCGATCTTGTTGTTTGCCCTAACGATCGCATGAAGATTCTCATCTCGAGAGAAGGTCAGGGTATCCCCTTCCTGTATGCCTAGTTTGGAAAGGTTGATTCGCGAGCGCCTGACCTTCTCCGCGTCTATCGCCTTCTTGTCTTCAGCTTCCATGGCGACTGGGCCGGGCGTCTTGTCAGTGTAGTCACAGAGTCTCAATGCGGTCACGGCTTTCTCGGGTTCTATCCTGAAGAACTCCCTACGCTTATTGATTCTTCTGTCATCGAACAAGCTGTGAAGAAGCTTCTCCTTGTTCTCGACATCATCAACTTCTGCCGCGAAGAAGCACTCGAAGGGCATGGGAACGCCCGCATGGGTCGATAGCTGCGCGAGGCGATCCTCCACGGATTCATTGGTGGTGAACCCAATCTTCACCAGTTCAGGCATGGCTTCGTTGGTGAAGACATAGATGATCCCTCTTGGCATATCGCGCTCCTTCCATCAACTTCCTGCATATACGTGACTAGAACAAGAATCCTTGCCCTTTCTTGTCAGCCCGCTCAAGCTTGGTTGCTGCCGATTTGGGGGTCTCCAATACATCATCTTCCCGACCGAATCTCCGTATCCTCGAGATAAGCGAGCGATGGGCAAGAACCAGCTTGCGTCCCTTCATGTCTTCCGCGCCGGGGCGTTCCGCAGCCTCGGCCCTTTCGAAGCTCTCGGTAGCGATCTGCCCGTAACTTCCTTCCTTGATCGCTTTGAAGGCCCTGAGCGTCCGCACCGTATGGCGCTCTTCCGGCGACAGTTCCTTGTCCACCCTCCAGAAGCCTCGGGGATCCAGCCCTCGTGCGAAGGCTTTTTGGCTGAGCCTGTCGGAAGGATGATTACAGTCAGAGAGAATGTAGGCGAGATCGCCCTCGTCGAGTCCGTAGAGAAGAGCGACGCGAGCGTCGAGCTCAGCTCGGACCTTCGCTCTTGCTTCTGTAGTTCTGAGCCATTCTGAAGGCGCTAACTCACTATGTGGGGCGAATGCGATGTGAGTGGCACTTAGTCTCTCCGAAATGGTCGTTATAGTCGTAACCATCGAATCGGTAATTATTGGAACTTCTTCGACTATAAACTGGTTTAGGTTTGTTCCGGTCATTCTCATCCTTAGCAGAAAGTCAAACACCATCGACGACAGTATTGCCGCAAATACGAACGGATTGCCTTTGCTTACAATGTAGCGGGACAAAGAATTTCCAGACGGCAAGTCAGGGATAGCAGCACAGATCATAGTACGCGCGTCAGTAGATCTCGCAACCAGCCTAAACGCGACCTTTACTGTCTTTGAGCGGAAACTGTCCTCGGTATTGGCTATTAGAAACTGAGGTCTGATCGTCCTGATGACTTCAGGTTGATCACCCCACTTGGCTCGATTCCCTGCGCCTGAGATGTAGGTTTTTGCTGCGAAGTCAAAGTGGTTGATCATTACACCTTGGTAGAGAGGCAAGGCAACATCTTCGAGTGAATCCAGATTAAGAATATACCTACGATCTTGAGAGAGGACGGTCTCTGGTTTGCGGATGGCGGGATCAGATGGCATGTCAAGTCTTGTTTCCGTCCCTAAGTGCGCTTGCCATTCCCCCTTGAGCCAATGCCCATATTCGTCGGCTCGATAACCTTTCTCTTCCCATTTTGTGATAGCAGGGAATAGCATGGCGTCGTCCGTCATGTTGTATTCTCGCGAACAATTAATCGTCCATCCCTGATCGACCTGATTCCCGAGAAGCACGACATTCGCGTTTCCATAGATCTTCTCAAGGATTTCAAGATCGCGCTTGCCTCGCACTTCTAGGAATGCGAGCGATTTTGGGGAGAAAGCCTTTACCTGGGTCACGGTCGTTGGATAGGTATTGCCATTAGCCCAGTCCTCAAGTCTGTGGTTCATGAATGAAACGCGCACGGCTTGCGTGCTACCGCCCTTTCTTGCAATGAATGCACAGAACTTGAAGCGGCTATCGATATCGAAGATCTTGTCCCGGTTCTCGAAGCCGAACAGCCAATCCCATTCGCCTCGCTCTATCAGAAGTTTTCGAAGGGCGTAGGACCCTTCATCTGCATAGATACCACTAGGCGTAATATACCCAATACACCCCCCGGAGCAGATATGAAGGAATGCTTGCTCGGTAAATAGCTTGTAACTGTTAACGGCACCTCCTCCTTGATGCATGAAAAGAGGTGCTGGGTCAGCAAAGCCAATCGCTCGAGTCCTCGCGAAACGCCAGATATCGTGTTTGATGTCTCCATCACTCCCGCGCTTAAGCACTACATTGCCTGAATCTGATGACTTAGGATCACCGAATGGGTTATGTATAAGCACTGTCCAGTTTAACAATGCTTTGGAGTTGGCCCGATATTGATCCCATTCTGTTTTGCGTGCCTCGTCTATTGCGAAGTACTCTTTCTGCTTAGCGAGAGCCTGCGACTTCCCGTAACACCTATAGAGCGGATCGAAGTTAGAGAAGAACTCTTTCGAATAGGGTTTGAGAATATTCCATGGTGGATTCCCTAGAATAGCATCGAAGCCTGAAGCCTTGTCATCAATAGTCCCTACAAAGACGTCGGGGAACTCAAGTTCCCAGTGGAAGAAGTGTTCTTCCCTGGCAATCGTGTGTGCAATCTCGAGAGCCGCTGGACTCGGTCGCGCTAGGCTGTCGGCTAGTGGAGCATCACCGAGCTTGTCGGCAGGCCAGAACCAGAGGGCACACCAGAGATCGAGCTGGTCTTTCAGAGCCTTGACCGAGGCATTCCCTACGACCTTTTCCTGGTATATCCGACGTCTTTCCTCGGCTTGCCATACCGGCAAGGCGTGAAGCTCAGCGAAGGCCGCGATTCCCTCAGCATGGACCTTGCTTCGAAGGGCGCTATATTCCTTATACATAAGGATCTGTCCCTGCTCCGCTTCGAGCCATTTGCAGACCGAGCCCTTTACGTTTTCATTCATGAACTCTTTGTATGCTTTGGTCCAGGGATGGTCCTTATCGGGACCTTCTCTCGACCAGGCGTTGACCGGATAGTGCCCGAGCCAGGAGAAGCGGCAGCCTACGATGCTATTACCAACTTTGAGCTTATGATCCAGGAAGGTGAAGGGAAGCTCGTAGTCCATCGTCTCTACCCAGAGCGCGAGGCGGGCGAGTTCGACGGCCAGGGGATCTATGTCCACGCCATAGAGGCAGCGTTCCACGATATGGCGCTTCAACCTCCCGCGGAGCCTGTCTTCGAAGGCATCGTGGCTTTGCGGCAAGGGGATTATGTCGTCAACAATGCCGGCCTCGCCGCCATCAGCGAGGCGACAGGTAGTCCCGTCTTCCCGTTCACAGAGGCGACCGTGGGCATAGAGGCTCTTCTGGAGGGCATCCGTTATCTCCCGGAGAGCGCCGATCAGGAAGGAACCCGATCCCATCGCGATATCCGCTACCTTAAGCGACAGTATCGCTTCCGGTAGCTTCGGATGGCTCGCGTCCCCTTCACCTTCATAGAGGAGTGGCTCGAGTGTCCGACGCACGGTTGGCTCTACGAGTCCCGGCGGCGTGTAGAAGGTGCCCGAGCCCTTTCGGGTCCCGCCCCAGCGCACGAGGTACCATTCGCCCGGGAGGACATCCCTCACGCTCACCGTACGACTCGCGCGCTCGATCCTCTCCTGGAAGGCCGCGTCGGATTCGCTTTTCTTCTTCTTCGGTTCCAGGGCCAAGGATGCCCGAAGTTTCCATCCCCGGATTCTTTCAGCCGCCAGATCCTCAGGCCCGCGATCTACGACGGGACCTTGGTCCCGCGGGGCCTGGTCAGTGTCCTCGAGTGAAACTTGAAGGAGTTCTTCACCTTCACTCTCGTCGGGGTCCGAGACCCCTTCCTCCGCTAAATCTTCTTCGGATTCATCTGCGGAGTCCTCTTCGGGTTCCTCCTCAGCTGCTGCATCGCCCTTCGCGGCTTTCGCGAGCTCCTTGAAGAGCGTCTCCAGTTCCTTGTCTGACATAGCCTCGAGTCGGGACAGGGGGAGGGCTGGCTGGTTGCCCGCGTTCAGGAACACTATGGCATCATCCGCCTCGGCGCGGCGAAGCTCGAAGTCAAGAAGGCCCTCATATAAAATGCCGATGTACTCGCTCGAAAGGTCGGAGAAGTCCACAGGCGCTTTGACAGGAATCGATCCCCGTCCTTGTCTCGTGCGATAGGTCGCGTAGCACAGGAGATCGAGGAGTTGAGCGATCTCTGCATCGGATAGTGGTTTTGCCACATCTTCAAGGGATGCCAAGGCGCGGGATGTAGGATCTTCGGAGTCAGGCGCCCCCGGTTCGAAGAGTCCTCCGCCATACGCGGTCATCGGGAGAGCCGCGTGTTTGCTGCCAGCATATACGAGGCGGAAGAGGGAGAGGACCCGAGGCCAAGCGCTCCTCCCGTTCCGGAGGCTCCCGTCCTTACGGCCTATTCGCCTATGGAGCTGATCCCGGAGGCCCTCGAGGCTATAGCTGCGAGCGTATACAGGATTGTCCCGCGGTAGCAACGCGCGTGCTTCCGAGAAGAGGATGACGATGAGGCGCATGACGATCCGGACAGCCGCGAGGTATACCGAGCGTCGGCCTTCATCGTCCGTCGCGAGTTCGTTGAATCGGTCTCCGCCTGCCGCGACAAGGAGCTCTACCCCGCGCCTGATTCGTTCACCAAGGTCTCGTGAGAGCTCGCCTTGGCCTGCCTTGGCGCAAGCCGCGAGATCGAAGAGTCGCGGTAGATCTGAGAACAGGATACGAAGGGCGTCGATCTGGTCGCCCTCGCGACCCTCCTCGAACCAGAGGCTCTCGTCCCACTCCGTGAAAGACTCGTAGTCCGTTCCGGCATGGATGAAGCGCCACTGCGCTCCATTGGTAGCCAAGGCAAAGCGTAGGCCCTTCTTCCTTTGCCACTCGAGAACTCTGGCAAGGAAGCGGCGATTCCGTGAAAGAGGCTTCGCCGACCCTCGCTCTTGCTTCTCCGCAAGGAATACAGGGAACGTGAGACCGTCGCGACTATACACGCGCCAAGGTTTGACTATCCGCCCAGTTATTGACTCCACCGACCAGCTCGCATCGGGAGAATTAAGCCAACCATCGGAACCTTTGCCGAGCACGATTCCCCATAGAGTCTCGAGCACGAGGGCCGGAGGATTCGCCCAATCGTCTCGCTGTGCGAGGGTGGCATTCTTCAGCTTCGTATAGGCATAGTCATTGAGAGGTCGCAATGCGGCGGCCTCGGGCGAGAGGCTCTTGATCTGCGCGGGCGAGAGCATGAGGCCACCATGGTTGAGTGAGTTCCACCAAGCCTGGTCACCTTCGCGACGAGTAGTCGCGTCACGACTATTCATCCGCATGCCGGTCATACGATCGTCTCCGGGAGAACGAGCTCAACCCCAACCGGAAATACCTGGATGTTACCTGCGAGGCTATAGCGGCGCGGGAGGACTTCCTCCAGTAGTCGCTTCTGCTCCTTCTTGAGGAAGTCGCGGAGCTCTCGGTATCGTCTCTTTCGTAGTTCGAGTTCCTCTTCAAGGCGCTGCTTCCGTTCGGCCTCGTCGCGTGATATTTCCTCGAAGAGCCAGGTCTCTCCTTCGGCTATGAGCGTATCCAGCTCCTTTGAGATCGCTTTTACATTGGCATCCCGCATCGCGACATCGATCTCCGCGATACGTGCATCGAGTCTCTCCTTCTCCTTCCCGACTTCCTCTTTGGTCGCGACCGCGAGGAGAGGCCTTAGGGAGGTGTTGAGGTTCTCCCTGATCGAGGCGAAGGCATCGGCCATCTCATCTTCAATGTCCATGAATATACGTCGGGCCGATTCTATGAGCTGGGATTCCGAGGAAGCATCACGAAGCAGTGCTGCCTCGCCTGACGGTTGCCCATTGAAGGGCCTTGGGGCTTGTAGCCTCCCCTCGGTGTTGATCTCGCATTCCCAGACACGGACCCAGTGGTGGAAGGCCTCACGAAGCTCATTCACGGCAAGTTCTTCTACCGTCAACCGTAGCAGGGCACGAGTCCCTGCCGGCAGCTTTCCGCGATGAACAGTCCATGGACCGGCGCCTCCCTTACGGTCCACCCAGGCTTCGTAGCGGCGCCGCGACCAGACGGCCAATGCTTCGCGGACGAGGGGGTGGCCTAGATGGAGGAGACGGGAGTCAGCCGGCACCTTGAAGAGAGGCCTTCCGTGTATCTGCTCGATACAGGCCAAGCCATCGAATATCAAGGCTGGTATTGCCCTGCTTTCTGGATCCGCGATCTCATCCTCGATGAGCCGCTTCCAATCACTGGGTAGGGGAAGCTTCAGGCGATACTTGCCGGAGCCCTCAGGCCCTGTCATGCGTGGTGGTGGCGCGCTCTTCCCGGCCATGGCCCGATCGATGAACAGCTTGAATGCCTCTGGCGTGAAGCCGAGGGCAGCTCGATATCGTGCGATGTCTCCGTCTATCGTAGCTCCATCCGTCGAGGGGACATTGATGCGAGCCTGTCGGCGTTTGATGTCGAGTTCAAGATCGCTGACTACCGTTCGGACTTCCTCTCCGTCTAGGAGGCGGCGCTGGAATGCCCGATCGAAGACCTCTCCCATGGACCCGAGATCCTCACGTATCTGCTGGACCTTCTCGACGATCGTGGCAAGAAAGGCGAGATCAAGGTTTTGCTCGCAGGTGAAGTGATAGACGACGACGTTGCGCGCCTGGCCATGCCGATCGAGGCGGCCATTCCTTTGCTCCAGCCTGGAAGGGTTCCATGGGATGTCGAAGTGGAATACTCGGTGGGCAGTCGCTTGAAGATTGAGTCCTTCGCTCGCGGTGTCCGTGGCCAGGAGCAGACGGACTGGATCACTTGGGTCGTTGAATCGACGCTTGATCTCCTCGCGCCGCTCCGCATTCATGCTCGGGTCGCTTCCTCCATAGAGAAGAGCAATCCGGTTGCTTCCTTCCGGATAGCGCTTTTCAAGCTTGGCTGCCAGATAGTCGAGCGTTGTCTTGTACTCCGTGAAGACAATCATCCTCTCATCATCTCGCCAAAGGCCGCCTTCACGAAGTTCGCCATCGATCGTCTCGATGAGCCTCTCGATTCGGCTATCCTCAGGTGCGGCAATAGGATCCGAGGATTTGATGCCTAATGCCGCGATCGCGTCGCCTATCGCATCTATCTCGCCCTTCAGTTGCGATGCCCACGGCTTTAGCCAGGCACCGACCGTCGCGCTCGCGAAGCCCTCACGCGAGTTCTTTTCCTGGTCGTCTTCGGTCTCGTTATCCAGGTCACGCTTGGCTCTCTTGACGGCTGCCTCATTGGCCGTCTCTGCCGGAGAAGCAAGCTCACTCCCTCCAGTGTCATCACGAAGGTTTGCCACCATCCTGAACCAGGAATCCGCGAAGGCGAAGGGGCAAGAGAGGAGGCGCTTCGCCAGTATCTCGACGGCGAACGCGCCTACTCTGTTCTTTTCTATGCCAGCTGACCTGACCAATCTCTTCATGGAGCCGCGGAATTCACCGAAGGCTTCGTAGAGCCGGACCTCAGTCGCTTTCAGGTATACCGGAGCGGGTGATACGCTCCGATCGACGAATCTCTGCGGACGCTTTGCGGCCCTATCCTGGGCGTTGATCTCTCGCTTCAGTCGCCTCACGACGAGGTTCTTGACAAGAGTGCGCTCATTCTCGGAGAGCTCACTCTTCTGGACGAAGCGGACGGGATCGAGAAGCTCGAGCAGCCCCGTGAAGCTTCTCGTGTGGCCGTTATGGGGAGTCGCGGTGAGGAAGAGCTTGTGCTCGAAGTAGGGGCCTATTTCCCGTAGCATCTTCGTGAGATCGGACTCTTCGCCGAAGGGAACGGGCATCAGGTTGTGAGCCTCATCCACGATGAGCAGATCCCAGGGAAGCCTGCCGCCTTCTCCCCCTGGTCTCACCGCGTCGCGGCAGGTCGACAGGAACTGCTCGAGGACATCAGGCTGCCTAAGGTAGTAGTAGCTCGCGATTATGCGTGGAAGAAGTCGCCAAGGATTCGCCTCGAGCCCCTGGCTACGGCGGAACCGGGCGGTCTCCTCGCGATCAACGACGTCGAAGCCGAGGCTGAAGCGCTCCTTCATCTCCTCCTTCCACTGAGCCTTGAGACTCGCGGGTGTAAGGATGAGGACGCGCCGAATCTTCCGCCTGAGGAGGAGCTCGGTGAGGATGAGGCCCGTCTCTATCGTCTTTCCAAGGCCGACATCATCCGCGAGGAGGAGCGATATGCGCTCCATCGAGAGCGCCTGGAGGAGGGGAACCATTTGGTAGTCCTCCCCCTGAACCGCGCCGAAGAGCGGACTGGAGGCGAGGTTCTTGGCCCTCTCCGTGGGGGAGTAGGGTGACAAGAAGGGAGTCAGGGCGTTCCAGCGGGCTGCCGAGATCATCGCCGCATGGTCATCGGGATCCATCGGCTTGGTACTAGAGAGGTCGCCTATCTTCGAGATCTCGAGGACCCGGGCGTCTGCCTCGCGTTCCCAGACGACCGTATCATCTCCCCCGCCGTCGGCGGCCCCATACTCTATCGTCACAAGGTGCAGGACGCCCTCGGGCCCTCGGGTATCGAAGGGCTCGACGTTGGTGATGATCCCCCAGCGGGAGCGGATATAGGCGTTTAGGCCAATGCGCGGCAGGCTCGAAGCAGGCGCCGATGCCATGAATCCTCCCTATTTCTCGGATGATTTTGTCATACAAGGACTTATGAAAGCCCGATTCGATCTTCCACTCACCGATGCATAGTAGCCAAGACCTACCCGCCTGTCAAAGTCATTGCACAGCCAAGAGGCTTTCAACCTGACACAGTGACTGGGAATCTCTTGTGCTTTGGGGCTGGATGCCCGAAACTGAGCCTCTTGAGAATCTTTCCTGGCCAAATCAATCGAGGTCATCATGAAGATCAGCTCAGATTGGATCATCGCCTACCTCAGGCAATTCGGGTACGCCGAAAGCATCAGGAACAATGTGCTTGGTAGCAAGATCAAGGGTTTGCTTTCGGCGATGGGCTGCAAACAGGTGCCGGACCATGAGCTGGTTGGCACCTTGGTGAAAAGGGCAGTTGGAAAGATCATTTCGCCCTATGGTCTCCCCAGGGATAGCTATCACTACGAAATCGATGTTGGACAACTTCCTGAGCTGTTTCGGGGCCTCGAAAAGGAGCTTGGGGAACAGATCACCTAAGAGGTCTTGCCCAGGCAATCAATACTACTTCGTTCCCTCGTCCACCTTGGCCTTGTAGTCCTCCAGCGCTTCCCTCGTCGTCATCCACTTGCTCCCGATCTTCACCGCTCCCAGCCTTCCTGTCCTGGCAAGGTAGGACAGGTACTCGATCCCATACTCGCAGTGCTTTGTCGCCTCCGAAAGGAACATATACCCGTGCCGCTCCGACTCCTCCCCCGTCCCCTTCATCGCGTTGAGGTAGATCGATAGGGACCGGTCTATTGACCTTCCGATAAAGGCCAGGAAGCCCTCAAAACGGTCCTTGTCCGCATCCTTGAGCACTCGGTAGTACTTCTTGCGGTCGACGGTCAGGATGACCGCCGGCGGGTACCCAGCGCGCATCAGGATGAGGTTCATGAGGAGCCTGGCGGTCCTTCCATTCCCGTCGATAAAGGGGTGGATGTTCACGAACTTGTAGTGGACCCAGGCTGCCAGTTCAGGGGCGGGGATCTTCCTCGAGTTTTCGTGATACCAAGCTAGCAGCTCACCCATCAGCCGGGGAACCTTCACCGCCTGGGGCGGAATGTGGACGGCACCCACGATCATGACATTGGACTGTCGGTACCGGCCGGCCTCGGCATCATCGATGTTCTTGAGGATGAGCCGGTGCAACGAGAGTATCAGATCCTCAGAAAGGTCCTTCTTCTTCGTGCAAATGTTCTCGAGGAGCGTGATTGCCTCGGCGTGGTTCAAGACCTCAAAGTGCTCACGTAGGCTCTTCTTGCCGATCGTGAGACCGCGGTTGAGGACGAGCTCGGTCTCTCGGAGGTTGAGGGTGTTCCCCTCGATGGCATTGGAGTTGTAGGTCCATTCGAGCCTGAACTGCTCTTCGAGCTTTTTCACCACTGCCGGAGGAAAGGGCCGGTGCCGGTCTAGTTCCCGCTTTTTGCCCTCGATGGCCCTGATCAGGTCGGGGGGCATGGCATCGGCATCGGTTTTCATGGATTCAATGGTATCCGATACCGAAACCGCTGACAAGCGTCAGAATCCAGCCCTGATTGCCTGCGCCAAGCCCGACCCAGATTCTACTGCTATTGGAGATCCATCTCACAGGAGGTATCCAATGCAGAGTGCCTATCCAGCCCTTGTCCCCAACAGAGAGGCATCGCCGAGTCCACCGACCGTTCCCGAGATCCGCAAGGAAACGGTACTCGATTTCCTCAAAGCCTTCGGCCTCGCCACCCAGCTCACCGAACCCGAGAAGCTTCAGTTCATCGAGATCGCTCAAGCATTTGGCCTCAACCCCTTCAAGCGCGAGGTCCACGTCGCCGTCTACGGCGAAGGCGAGTATCGCCGCCTCAGCATCATCACCGGCTATGAGGTCTATCTCAAACGCGCCGAACGCACCGGGGCGCTCGATGGTTGGCGTGCCTGGGTCGAAGGTGAGGGCGATGCCATGAAGGCCTTCGTCGAGATTCACCGCAAGGACTGGTCCGAGCCATTCGTCCATGAAGTCTATTGGCCCGAGGCTGTCCAGAAGAAGCGTGATGGCTCCCCAACCTCGTTCTGGAGCAAGCAGCCCCGCTTCCAACTGAAGAAGGTCGCTATCTCCCAAGGGTTCAGGCTCGCATTTCCCGATGAACTTGGCGGCATGCCGTATGATGCCGCGGAACTACCCGATGCTGAGAACACGCTACCTGCCAGCAGCACGCCGATGCCGGCTACAGAGTCGGTACGAAATGTACAACCGTCTATCCCGGCCATGCCGCCCCAGGAAACCACCCCTGCCGAAGTCCCTGTGGTGCTCACGATGCCAGCCTCGGCACCCCCAAGCAGGTCGCCCTTCACGTCCCAGCAGTCGAACGGCAGCTATGGCTATCAAGATCCCTATCCCGGTGAGAGTCAGGAAGATCTCCTCGCACGGCTTCAAGGCTACCTTGATGCCAATGCCGAGGCCTTCACCTCGAAACACTACTCCTGGGTCGTCGACAAGGCTCGCAAGTCCCGCGATCGGGAAGGGGTCCTGAAGATGCTGTCGTACTCGACCAAGGTGGTCCGCAATGTGAACACCATGGCCGGCGCCACCGCCTAAGCCACCAAGACCAACGAGGTACCACCGATATGACATTCCTGAGCACCGAAAAGCGACGCCAGCTCGCCTGGAAGCTGACGTCAAAGACCCTTCCTCGCAAGGCCCGAGTTCCTGGCCTCTACCGCTCCCGCATGTATCCCTTCTGCCTGCCCATGGAGCTTGCCCACTTCAATCTTTTCCACGAGATACGTGACGATGCCATGGCAGACTTTGAGCGCCTCGGCATCGTCTGGCACGGAGGAGCCCTGCCAGGGCTCCCCTCGAATCATCTTTGCTCCAGCCAAGTATTCTGCGTCAACGCCCTCTACCCATTTGCCAAACGGCCTGAGCCGCTCGCCGACCTTCTCCGGCCTCACTTCCCTGACCTGGCGCGAATGCTTCCGGTCGAGGAGGACTCGTTCATCGCTTTCGAATGGATTGGCGACTACAACTACCTCGGCGAGATTCCCAAGCTCGGCGCCGACCGCCATCGCGGCGCTGGTTCAACGTCGATAGATGCCGCGGTCATCTACGAGGCCATCGACGGCCAACAGGTAATGCTGCTCATCGAGTGGAAGTACAGCGAGTCGTATGGGGTGTCGTACAAACGTTTTCGGTCTGACGGCTCCGACCGCGCCGAATCCTACCGCGGGATCTACTACGGCGCCTTCACCCCATTCGACCTGACCATCGCCCCGAGGATCGAGGACATGCTCTACGAGCCGCTGTACCAGCTCGCCCGACAGCAGCTCCTGGCCTCGAGAATCATCGAGGTGGGCATCCCCGAGGTAGACCAGGTCAAGCTCGTCCATGTCACCGTCACCGAGAACCGCGAAATCCGGGCGGTCACCTCTCCCCGCTTTCGCGATCTCGGCCACGATGTCTACGAGGTCTGGCCCCGGCTCCTTCTCGAGCCGTCATCCTTCGTCCCCATCGCGACCAAGGACCTCATCGCCTCTGCCCCGATCGCCCGCTTCCCCGAACTCGAGCCCTGGCTCCTCTTCATGAAGGAGCGCTACTCCTTCCTCCGCTAAAGACAGAGGCCCGCCCCATCGAGGGGCGGGCCTCACCTTTCATGAATGCTGGCTACCTCGCTTCTGCGAGAAACACCCTCTTCAGCGTATCGAGAAGAACGGCGAATTGCCCAGTCACATCAATCCTCTTATCATCGTCAAGGTTCGCCCCGCTTCCGGGGAAGGTGATGAGAAAGACTGGCTGGTCCTTCTTCCCATTCTCATGATAGAGGGGTTTGCCTCCATCATCGGATAGCTTCAAATTGTGAGGGATTACGAGGTTGCCGAGATTCACCTTGATCGTCTCAAGCTGCTTCTCGTAGACCGGCTGGGAAATCTGGAGGACAAAGCCATCTACGGGAACCGCCGTGTCATAGGAGAGTGTCGTCACAATGCGGCAGAGCGTATTGTTCTTGCCTGGCGCTGGCGCCTCGATGGCCGGGATGCCGATGCTGGTGTGCTGGGAATTCGCGCCTATGGGCCGCTTGCAGCCAAAGAGCTTGGCCGCCATCTTGAAACACTCGAGAAGACTGCGCTGGTACTCGTCGAGACCCTTCTCATAACTCTCGCTATCAGGGAATCGACCACGGCTCACCGAAGCGCTTGGCATGGAGAAATCGAACTTCTTGATGGCTGCGCTTCTGAGGCTTCTGACGAGATCAGCCGCATGGGCATCAACCGGCGATACATCGCCGCTTGCATAGGACTCGAGAAGCTCTCGGATTATCTCCTCCATCGAAATCTTACAGACCGGCGCCACCTTTGGCAGGCTAACTTTGGATGCGTCTGGGGCCTGCCAGGTCATGACTCGGATGCCGTCAATGCCGATTGAAAGACACTTGGCCGTCGTGGCATCGGCAAAGTCGTAGGGTCCCCTTGCGTTAGCTGGGATCAAATACGCCAAGTCCATTTTGATCGAATCGACAGGGTATTCCCCTTCCTCGATCGCCACCGCTCGCTCAGTCGACAACATCTCGACATAGGCATCAAGCTGTACATCATCGGATGCTGATGTGGGGTAGATCTTTACCTCAGTTCCGATGAGGTACAACTTCCCCCGATATTCAATCCTGATGAGGGAATCAAGCCTGCGGCGGCTATCGGGTGCCTGGGAACTGACGCCGGACCATTCAGGACTGACCTGGATCACAAGATCATGATTCTTGCCGTAGGCTTCGAGAGCCTTGATAAGTTCTTCGGTGATCCATGAACATTCCAGTCCTCGCAGGTAGCGAACCAGGAAAGTGCTCCCGAAGCCATGATCATTGTAGGGATCTAGGAGATAGTTGAAGATCGACGAGACGACCGTCTCCCTGACGACCTTGTCATTGTTGAAGGCTAGAACTCGTAGAATGTCCATGCTTCGAAGCCTCCTTATTGGATACCCTCTTACTCACCGAGGGAGCTGTGATACCGGGAGCAGATAGATCGTACTCGCTACAGGGCATCTATCAGGCCGCAACCCCGCTATGCCGACCCTGATCGGGTTCACCCGTAGCGTTCAGCGAGATACTCTCGCAGTGCCTTGTTACCGATGCTCGGGATGCCCTTGTCCCAGTAAGCTCCCAAGAACTTCCTTCGTTCATCCGGGTTAAGAAGCTGAAGCCAAACCTCATGAAAGGGCCGGCCAATGTAGTCCGCCAATCCTGGGCTATACTTGGCATGCTCGCTTTGCAGGACATTGATCTTGTCATTCCCCGAGTGAGTGAGGTGGATTACTCGGTAATCCTGGACCTCAATGCTCCCAACATTCATGGGTGTAGTCTTCTTGGCAAGTAGCGTCATTCGGAGCAATTGATACAGATGATCCACGGAGAAGTCATGGACGCCCATGCCCCCCTCTTCCGAGAAAGCCAAGGGAAAGCCCTTCCCTCTCATCTCCGCAAGAACCGAAGAATACCTTCTGAGCCGTTCATTCCCGCACAGTCCGCCGAACTTGTTCAGGACGATCGGCCTCGAAAGGCCCTTGGTAAATTTCCACTCAATCAGCAACTGTGTCACCTTGCCGTCAATCTCGGCGATGACATAGGCGTCGATGCTGGTCCGGTTCTGCCCTCGGCTTCCGCCTACCTCATTGATCGGAGATACTTTGGGCCCGATCCACTCGAATACTGCACAGCCCTTGTCCTTGTACACCTCGCCGCCAACATCCGCGCCGGTGGGGAACTCATAGACCTTGCTCACGTTGATCCCCAAGGCGTTCAGGTAGGCTTTGAGGCCGTCGGGATCACCCCCCAATGAACCGAGGACGTTCATGCAGGAGGCGGCGCTGCTCAAGGGATTCGACTTTGCCTCGCCGTGCAACTTTGCCGCGGGGTCAATCAGTTCGAGGACGGTAGGGTCGTAGAAGAGCCTGTCAGAATAATTAGCTTGGTACTCTGCCGTAAGTTTGCTCATATCACGCCCCTCCTTGGATAAGAACATTCTCCATTATAGCCGATTAGCCACTCACAACAATGGCATATTGGTGATTGAGACGCCTGGTCCCAAGGGTGACACTTCCCCGGCACGGTTGGGAGGTTTGCTCTATATGACCGATGTCCGCATACTTCTCGCCCATAACATGAAACGCTGTCGGCAAATACTGGGTCTTTCCCAGATGGCCCTCGCCGAGCGCATTGGCTGCTCGACGACCTTGGTCGGCAATATCGAAACCCTGAAGCGCTTCCCTTCGCCCGAGAACCTCAACCTCATCGCCCAAGCGCTACAGATCCATCCCTCAGAGCTTTTCATGGAGGATTCTCCTGCCATCGAGCGTCTCCGCAATGCTTATGAGGTCAGGGAGCGACTGGAACGAAATGTTCAGAAGGCAATTGAGGACACTCTCACCAATCCCCCTAGTAGCACTTCGACCAGAGGCACTTCGAAGAGGTAGCTTTCATGCCGGCATGAGGTCTTTGGCATGCGCTGGCCCACACGAACCTCGTGTAGCAAAATTCACAGCAAATCCCGGCGCATTCCCTTGCATCTCACTGCACCTTGCCGCGCCTTGCTGCACCAGGAGAATTGGCCAATTTCTGTCTGGTTCTGGAAATCTGCATCTTGTTGCATTTCATTACACCATATGTAATTAGATTCGACTCCCCCCACCTCCACTCTGAAAAACCCGCAACGGCGGGTTTTTCTTTTGAGGAGGTGGGGGGAGTCGACCCCCCGGAGCAGCGTCCCGAGCTTTCGCGCGATCATTTGAGCGCGAAACGAGGGCTCGGCATCGGTATTCAAGGTTCCATGCTGCCCGATACCGTTACTGCTGGCGCACATCGCAGGACAATCGAATTGTAAATCGCCTGCAGATGTGCGAGAAAGATTCCCATGCAGAGTCAGATCTTTCATTTCCCTGTGCAGATCTACTATGAGGATACCGACCATTCCGGCGTCGTCTATCATCCCAATTTCCTCAAGTACTTCGAGCGCGCCCGCGAGCACGTGATCGACAGCGAGCTTCTGGCCCGCCTCTGGAACGAGCAGGGGCTTGGCTTTGCTGTCTACAAGGTCTCCTGCCTGTTCCAGGACGGGGTACTGTTTTCCGAGGTCTGTGACATCCGTTCGAGCTATGAGACGGACGGCAAATACAAGACTCTCTGGCACCAGGAAGTCTGGAGACCAGGGGCAAAAAAGGCCGCAGTAGTCGCCGACATCGAGATGGTCTGCCTCGACAAAAGCAAGCGATTGCAGCCCCTTCCTCCCGAAGTCTTCCAGCAGTGAACGAAGGGAGGATCTGGTGGCTGGATTCAGCTGAGCTCTCCAGCGCGGCCGAGGCGAGTCTGGCTGGCCTGCTTTCGCCCGACGAGCTAGCTCGCCAGGCGGGGTTTCGCCACGAAAGCAGACGCAGGGAGTTCGGCATTGGCCGAGCACTTGCGAGGAAGATGCTGGGACAGGCGCTTGGTTGCGATCCCAAAGCCCTTGTGTTCGAATCCGGCCACCGCGGAAAGCCTCAGCTGGTCGGCCAATCCCCCGATATTCCTGGTTTCAATATTGCACACTCCGAGGGGCTCATCGTTGTTGCGCTCTGTGACAGGGGGGATATCGGTGTCGACGTCCTGCGCAGTGAGCAGGTTGTCAGAGACCACCGCGTGCTGACTAAAAGATATTTTTCGGAACCCGAAGCCACCTGGGTCCTGGACCCGGAAAGCGAGAAGGGTCGGCAGCGGTTTCTGTCCCTTTTTACCCAAAAGGAGGCCAGGCTCAAGCTGTCTGGGGAGGGATTGGCTCGCCCCTTGAACGAGGTTCCGGTGCTTTTGCAGACCTCGGATTTCCAGCACCCACGGGCCCTCCTGCAAGGTCTGGACCCCGACCTTGGTACTGGCTTCCTTTCCGCAGCCACCAGCCTTGATGTCACGGGGTGGAGGGTGCTTCCCGTAGGAATTTCCAAAGGTCTATTAGAAAATCCCTGAAATTCCTCCACATGGCGAAACGCCACCTAAAAAGAACTTGCGATCGCAACCTTTCTATATGACAATTTGTCGCAGTGTGTAATAGTGACATCCCCCAAGATACCAGGAAGTGAGCAGGCATGATCGAAAAGTCGAACAACAGGGGCCAGACTCGTCGGCTGAATTCCCGTCTGCAGGAAACGCCCATCGCCATCATTGGCATGGCCAGCGTCTTTGCCAATGCAAGGAACCTCGAAGGCTATTGGGACAACATTGTCGAGAAAATCGACGCCATAATTGACGTCCCGGCCTCACGTTGGAAGATCGAGGACTATTATTCACCGGATAGCAAAGCGCCTGACAAGACCTATTGCAAGCGGGGTGGCTTCATTCCCGATCTGGACTTCGACCCCATGGAGTTCGGGCTGCCTCCGAATATCCTCGAAGTCACCGATATCGCCCAACTTCTCGCCCTCGTTGTCGCCCGTGACGTACTTGAGGATGCAGGCCTTGCCGACCCCTCCTGCGACCGCGACAAGGTAGGCATCGTGCTCGGCGTCGGCGGCGGCCAGCAGCAGATCGTTCCCCTGTCTGCCCGCTTGCAGGGACCCGTCCTTGAAAAGGTGCTGGGCTCCTGCGGCATCGAGGCCGCCGACCGCGCCGTGATAATCGACAAGTTCAAAAAAGCCTATGTTGGCTGGGAAGAAAACTCCTTTCCTGGCATGCTCGGCAACGTGATCGCAGGGCGCATCGCCAACCGCTTTGACCTTGGCGGCACCAACTGCGTGGTCGATGCCGCCTGCGCTGGATCGCTGGCTGCCATGAAACTGGCCATCAGTGACCTTCTTGAATACCGCAGCGAAGTGATGATTTCGGGCGGGATCTGTTGTGACAACTCCCCCTTCATGTACATGTCCTTTTCAAAGACTCCCGCCTTCACCACGAATGAAAACGTCCGCTCATTCGATGAGGATTCAAAGGGCATGATGGTGGGTGAGGGCATCGGTATGCTTGCCCTCAAACGCCTCGAAGATGCCGAGCGGGACGGAGACCGCGTCTATGCCGTCATCAAGGGCATAGGGACCTCGTCTGACGGTCGTTTCAAGTCCATCTATGCGCCGAGGCCCGACGGTCAGGCCAAGGCCCTCAGGCGCGCCTACGAAGATGCAGGCTTTGACCCCTCGACTGTAGGCCTGATCGAAGCCCACGGAACCGGAACCATTGCCGGCGACGCTGCCGAGTTCAGTGGACTTGTGAAATTCTTCGGTCCCGACAATCCCCGCCGCCAGTACATCGGACTGGGCAGCGTAAAAAGCCAGATCGGCCACACCAAGGCGGCTGCCGGTTCCGCTGGCATGATCAAGACGGCCCTGGCCCTCCACCACAAGGTCCTTCCTGCCACCATCAATGTCGACCGGCCGAATCACCAGCTCGACATTGAAAACTCGCCCTTCTACCTCAACACCGAGACCCGGCCCTGGATGAGCCGGGAAGACGGAATTCCCCGCCGCGCAGGCGTCAGCTCCTTTGGCTTTGGGGGATCCAACTTCCACTTCGTGCTTGAAGAGCATCGACCCAGCCATACAGGCAGGTTCCGCCTGAACCAGGTGGCCGAGGCACTCATCCTGTCCGACCTGACAGAAGCTGCCCTCGTCGGCCAGCTGGAATCCTGGGCAGCGAGGCTTTCCGTAGGTCCCGACGAGGAGCCCTTTGTTTTCAATCAATTGGTCACTTCGGCCCCGCTCAGGACTCCGGGCGCTGCGGCGGCGAGGGTGGGTTTTGCGGCAAGGAATGGTCCTGAAGCCCTGGCTGCGATCCGGCATGCCCTCGCCCAGTTCGAATCCAGGTCCGGAGCCCCGGCCTGGAGCCTTCCTGGCGGAATCTTCTATCGTTCGGCCGCCCTGGCCGGAACCAGGACTGTCGCCCTCTTCCCTGGGCAGGGTTCGCAATACCTGAACATGGGCGCTGAGCTGGCCTGCAACTTCCCCCCGCTCATGGCTGCCTTCGAGGCGATGGACAGGGAGTTCACGCTCCAAAAACAGGATCAATTATCACGAATCGTGTTCCCGACCCCCGTGTTTTCCTCCGAGGCTCGGGATGCCCAGGAGAAGACCCTCCAGCTAACCCAGTTCGCACAGCCGGCCATTGGTGCCTTCAGCATGGGAGCCTACAGGATCCTCCAGAACGCCGGCTTTGTCGCTGACTTCACCGCCGGTCACAGCTTTGGGGAATGGTCTGCGCTGTGGGCAGCGGGCGTTCTCGACGACGGGGACTTCCTGGCCCTGGCGCGGAGCAGAGGTCAGGCGATGTCAGCCCCGCTGGATGCAGACTTCGACAGGGGAACCATGATCGCCGTGGTCGGTGACCCTGCCCTGGTGGCAGCCGAAATCAAGGGACAGGAAGGCGTTTCGATCGCCAACTACAACTCCAGGAACCAGGTGGTGGTGGCGGGGCCGACAAAGGCCATTCAATCGGCTTTTGAGCAGCTCAAAGCCAAGGGCTTCAGGGTTGTCCAGCTTTCGGTTTCTGCCGCCTTCCACACCCCCCTGGTTGGTCATGCCCAGAAGCCACTGGCTCAGGCCATCGACAAGGTCCAGTTCCACGCTCCGAAGGTTCCCGTCTTCTCGAACGGCACTGGCAAGGCGCACTCCGAAGATCCGACAGCGATACAGACCGCCATGAAGTCCCACATGCTGGAGTCGGTGCATTTTGTGGAGCAGATAGAAAACCTCTATGCAGCAGGCGGAAGGATATTCGTGGAGTTCGGCCCCAAGAACGTGCTGACCAAGCTGGTCGAAAGCATTCTGGCCGACAAGACCGATGTCCTGGCGGTAGCCGTGAACGCGAACCCGAAAAAGCCTTCCGACAGCCAATACCGCCTTGCTGCTGTCGAACTTGCCGTCGCAGGGGTGGAGCTGGACACGCTCGACCCCTACAACCTTGTTAGTCGAGCTGCTGCGGGTCGCAAGAAGTCGCCTATGACCATCAAGCTCAACGCTGCACCCTACGTGAGCGACAAAACCCGTAAGAACTACGCCGATGCCCTGGTTGACGGCTATAGGATTCAGTCTGGGGCCTTCCCCGGCGGGCCGCCCCAGATCGTCGAGAAAGTGGTCGAACGCGTGGTCTATCGTGATGCGGGGGGCCCAGCGGAGGGCACAGCGGCAGGTGGCGAATCCCCCGATTCATCTATGGCGATGATCCAGTCCCTGGAGCGTTCCGTGGGGCAGCTCGTTCAGAGTCAGAAGGACCTACTCCAGGTTCACGAGCAGTACCTGCAAGGACCGACCGACTATGCCCGTACGGTGCAGTCTGTGCTCAGCGCCCAGGGTCCAGGACCCTTGCCTGAAAGCCTCGACCGGACACTCTCGATGTACCACGAGTTCCAGACCGATACCCTGAGGGTACACGAAAACTTCCTTTCGGCTCAGACACGCGCGCTTGAGGGTTTGACAGCTTCGATAGCGCCGACAGCTTCGGTTGAAGTGCATCCGGGCGCTGCCGTCCCCCTGCCTAAGGCTGTCACCCCGGCGGCTCCGACACATGCGTCTCCCACCCCTTCCTCGCAACCCCAGAGCATTTCGGCAGCGCCCCCCCCCAGCCCCAGGGCCTCGCTGGCACCCACGATCGATGTAGCCCATATCCAGAACGTGATGATGAAGATAGTCGCCGAAAAGACTGGCTACCCTGGAGGAATGCTGGATCTGGACATGGACATGGAAGCCGACCTGGGCATCGATTCGATCAAGCGGGTTGAGATTCTTGGCGCAGTCCAGGAGGAGATTCCCGGACTGCCCGAACTGAAGCCCGAGGACTTGGCAGAACTGCGCACACTGGGCCAGATCGTGGGCTACATGCATTCGAAGGTTCCTGCGGGGGGAATACCGCTGGCAGCCCAGGTCCCCAGCTCCCGCACGGCAATCGATGTAGCCCATATCCAGAGCGTGATGATGAGGGTCGTCGCGATCAAGACAGGCTATCCGGAAGGCATGCTGGAACTGGACATGGACATGGAAGCCGACCTGGGCATCGATTCGATCAAGCGCGTCGAGATTCTAGGCGCGGTTCAGGAAGAAGTACCCGGGCTACCCGAACTGAAGCCTGAAGATTTGGCCGAACTGCGCACCCTGGGCCAGATCGTTGACTACATGAATTCGAAGCTGCCTGAGGGTAGCATTCTGGTCGCGTCATCCTCCGACGCGCCTCCCTTGTCAGAGGCAATGCCTGTCCGGGTTTCCGGTACAGCCATCGACCTGGTCCATATACAGAAGGTGATGATGCAGGTCGTTGCCGAAAAAACCGGCTACCCGGAAGGCATGCTGGAACTGGACATGGACATGGAAGCTGACCTGGGCATCGACTCGATCAAGCGGGTTGAGATTCTGGGCAAGGTCCAGGAAGAAGTTCCCGGACTGCCTGAGTTGAAACCCGAAGATCTGGCCGAACTGCGCACCCTGGGACAGATCGTGGACTACATGCATTCGATGGCCCCAGGAGCTACCGCGGCTTCAGTTGCAGCCATTCCTTCCGCTACCCAATCGGCAGTCACTGAACTGCCGCCAAGCGCGGTCGCCCTGGAGAGATCACCGAGCGCTGTCGTCGTCCTCAGGCGACTGGCGTCGGTCAGTCGGATCGAAGCCCCGGCACCCGGGGCCCGCGCCCTCGTGGTCGACAATGGCCAGGCTGTAGCGGTGGAACTGGCCGGACTCCTTTGCGCCCAAGGGTGGAACCTTGTAGTCGTGACACCTTCCTGGGTCAGGTCGAACACGAAGAAAGCCTTCCCCAAAACAGCCCAAAGGGTATCGCTCGGCGCCCTGACAGAAGAACAGGTGTCCGCCCTGGTAGCAGGAGCCGGAGCCCTCGACGCCGTCATCTACCTGCATCCGCAGCTGGTGATTTCGGGCATTGAGTTCCCTGCGACCTCGAAACAGGGGCTCGAACTCGCCTTCCTTCTGGCCAAGCTCTGCAGGGTCAGATTGGCTTCCAAGGCGCGCGCCAGTTTTATGACAGCCACCTGGCAGGGCGGGCACCTCGGCTACCAGGGTGACCTGACATCTGACCTCGTTCAGGGCGGTCTCGCGGGCCTGGTGAAAACCCTGGGCCAGGAGTGGCCTACAGTGTTCTGCCGTGCGGTCGACCTCAGTGCTTCGCTTTCCCCCGGGCGGGCTGCTGCGATTCTGGCTGATGAATTCCTGGACGCCGATCTGAGTCTCCGCGAAGTTGCCCATGACGAAGCGGGTCGTTCAACCCTGAGAGCGGAAGCGACGGACAGCTATTCGCTGACTTCGGGCAATTCGGTGGACAGCGATTCAGTCTTCCTGGTCTCAGGCGGAGCCAGGGGCGTGACTGCAGCCTGCGTTGCTCGACTTGCCCGCGCCTCGGGTGCCACCTTCATCCTGCTCGGTCGTTCAGCCTATCCATCCCACGAGCCCGCCTGGGCCCAGGGGATCGAAGACGAGGCGCTGCTCAAGACAGCCGCCATGCAGACCCTTATCAATGAAGGCGAAAAGCCGACCCCCGTGAAGATTTCGCAGGTGCTGGCGCCGGTCCTCTCGAGCCGCGAAATCGCCGCGTCGATTGCCCGGATCGAAAAGGCCGGCGGCAGGGCGAAGTACCTCAGTGTGGATGTCACCGACTCCACAAAGCTCAAGGCTGCCCTCGCCCCCCTCATCGCTGAATTTGGTGCGGTTAACGGGCTGATCCACGGCGCCGGGGTGTTGGCAGACAAGTTGATCGAGCAGAAGACCCTGGCTGACTTCGATGCCGTCTACCGTACCAAGGTGGATGGATTGGCATCCCTCCTGGCCTCTGTGACGCCGGGAGACTTGAAGCACTTCGTCCTGTTCTCTTCGGCAGCCGGATTCTATGGCAATCCGGCCCAATCAGATTATTCGATGGCCAACGAGATCCTCAACAAGACTGCCCTCCGCTTCAAGGCCCTGCATCCCGAGGCCCAGGTGCTTGCTTTCAACTGGGGACCCTGGGATGGCGGCATGGTGACGCCTGAACTCAAACGGATGTTCGCATCTCGTGGAGTGTACATCATTCCCCAGGCAGCGGGAGCCGAGCTTCTGGTGAAGGAGCTGACGGCCACAACGAACCGCTCTCCCCAGATCCTTGCAGGCAACGATATGAAGGGTGGGGGCGAGCAAAAAAAAAAGCCTGAATCCTGCCGCGTGATCAAGGCCCTGCGTCGGGAGAGCAACCCCTTCCTCGCCGACCACGTCATTGGGGGCCACAGCGTCCTGCCCACAGTGGCCGCAATTGCATGGAT
Organism: uncultured Spirochaetota bacterium; assembly: GCA_903821875.1. Classification (GTDB taxonomy): domain Bacteria; phylum Spirochaetota; class Spirochaetia; order Treponematales; family Rectinemataceae; genus CAIJMU01. The sequence goes on along the minus strand of CAIJMU010000146.1, from coordinate 59,725 downwards.
GGCGGAGGCGGCTGAAGCCTTGTATCCCGGTTTTTCCTATGCGGGCCTCGAGTCCTATCAGCTCTACAAGGGCGTGATTCTCGATGGCTCAGAAGCGACCGACTATGCGCTTGACCTCGTGCTGGCCGAAGAATCTGCCGATGCGCTGACCATTGACGTCAAGGTATCGAGCGACTGCGGCAGGAAGCTTCCTCTCGCCCATTACGGAGCCCGGCTGCGCCTCCAAAGGAGCCCTTCGGTTTCTCCCCTCCGAACCCTGCCGCAGCCTTCGGGCCAGGGGAAGGATGCGAGCATCTATTACGAGGACGGGACACTGTTCCACGGGCCTTCGCTGCGGGGTCTGGTCCGGCTCCTTTCCTGTGATGATCAGGGGCTGATCCTTTCAGCACGCATCGACCCCTCGGTGCGTGCCGTGCAGGGAGAGTTTCCCGTCGACTCTTCGAACCTCTTTGCCAATGACCTCGTCTACCAGGCCATGCTGGTGTGGATGCGCGAGCGCCTTGGCAAGGGCAGCCTGCCCTCATCGACGGGGAGATGGACCGCCTATCGCGAAGTCGAGCCCGGAGAACCGTTCTTCCTGGCCTTGAGCGTGGTTGTGCAGGATGCGACCCGCCTGCTGGCCGATCTGGATGTAGTGGACGCCAGCGGCAGGGTCCTCGCCGAAGTGCGTGCCGCTGAAGTGACGATCAGTGCGTCCCTTGTGGATGCTTTCAAGCGCTCATGAAGACACTCGCTGTCATCGGCATGTCCGCCGGATTCTCCACTGAGCTCACGCTCGACCGCTTTGACCGTCGGGTGTTCCTGGGGACTCCAGTCAGTTCCGCCTCTGCACCCTGGTCTGACCGTGGGAATCATGTTCTGGCTGCAGTCCGCGAGATGGCCGAGGATACAGGCCTTGAGATCTTGAAACTCCGCGTGCTGGTCGTCTGCGACGATTGGGATCCCGCCTCGGGGAAAGTGCTCTCGGAGAGTGTTGCGTCGCTGAGTGTGGTATCCAGCCTGACGCAGGGGATAGCACTGATCAGGGGCTGGGTCGCCGAAGACAGCAACCCTGTGGCCATGGTCGGGGTGTCGCCTCAAGGCGCCATGGCTGCCGGACTTCCCCCTCATGCGAACATCAGTTTCGGTGCCGAGTTCGCCGGCTACCACGAGGCACGGGGCCTGGCAGCCCTCCTCCTGACCTCTGCCGATGCTGCAGCCGCACAGGGGGCCATTCCCTATGCGTTCCTGGCTGGAATCTCGTCGAAGGGCCAGGTGTCGGAGTGCTGTGCGGCCGCCATGGCACAGGCCTGGGTGACAGCCGCCGAGGTTCGTTACGTCGAGGCCACGGCCCAGGCTGATCCAGTGCTCTCTTCACTCGAGGCAGAGGGCCTGGTAGCGGGTTATGCGTCATCAAAAGAAGCGACCACTGCCGTCGGAAGTCTCCGCTCCGTCACGGGAGAGGGGAGCGGGTTTTCCCAGGTCGCCGGCCTCCTCAAAACCGTCCTGGTCCTTCATCAGCGCTATGTTCCGGGAACCACGGGCTGGCAGAGGCCTGCGAGCCCGGTATGGGAGGGCTCGTCCTTCTATTTTCCGGGTGATGCGCGCCCGATGTATCCCCATCGGGGACAGGCCTATGTTGCCGCCTACAGTTGCCAGACCCCCGAGGATTATAGCCACTGGATTGTCGTTGAAAACCGTGCCCAGACAAGCCGTCCCAATGGGTACCTGGCTGCAAGTGACCTCGCCTTGGTGCTCCTGGCTGCCGATACCGGTGCCGAACTACAGCTGGAGCTGAAATGGCTGCAGACCTCGATAGCCACAGCCAGTGACCACAAGTCGCTTGCCACCGCCTGCTACCACCGCTTCCTCAACCGCGGAGGGCGGCTCAGGCTCTGCCTGCTGGCCGAGTCGCGTGAGGAATTGGCTCATGAAGCCCACCTTGCCCATACAGGGGTCGCCCACGCCCTCGAATTCCAGCAGGATTGGAAGACACCCAAGGGAAGCTACTTTGCCCACGAGCCCTTTGACGGCCCCGAAAACGTAACCTTTGTCTACCCGGGAATCGGGGCTACCTATGTCGGCCTCGGCCGTGAGATCCTCCATCTCTTCCCTGAAGTCTATCAGACCGTGGCAGAGCTCGCCGACGATATCGGGCGGACCCTCGGTGACACAGTGCTCAATCCCCGGACGCTTGTCCGGCCCGATGGACATGAGCTCAAGCGCCGCGACCACGAGCTACGGAACAACCTCCCCGTCATCGCGGAATGTGGAGTCGGCTTTGCCTGCCTGTTTACCAAGGTCTTCCAGGACGTGTTTGACCTCAAGGCAAATTTTGCCCTGGGCTATTCCATGGGAGAGATCAGCATGTTTGCCGCCCTCGGTAGCTGGGATACTCCCGGAGCCATGAGTGAGCGGCTCTCTGGCTCTGACACCTTCAACCACCGCCTGGCCGGCGAATTGCGGACCCTCCGCCAGCTCTGGGGGCTCGATGTAGCCGAGACGACGAAGGAAAAGCTCTGGGAGACCTACACGATCAAGGCAACCTATGCCCAGGTCCAAGCAGCGCTCGAGGGAGAGACGCGGGTGTATTGCACGCTGATCAGCACCCCAGACAGCCTGGTCATCGGCGGTTATCCGCCTGACTGCCAGAGAGTGTTCAAGAAACTGGGAGTCCGTGCCCTCTGCCTCGACATGGCCAATGCCATCCACAGTTCGCCCGCCCATGGTGAATTCGAAGAAATGGAAAGGCTGTTCACGATGGAGGTGAACCACCGTCTCGACACCAGGATCTACTCGAGTTCCTGCTACCTGCCGGTTCCCCAAAGGACCAAGTCCATTGCCAATGGCATCGCAAAATGCCTCTGTGACCCCGTCGATTTCCCCCGGCTGGTCAACGCCGTCTACGAAAAAGGAGCCCGGGTGTTTGTCGAAATGGGTCCCGGGAGCTCGCTGGGCACCTGGATAGAAAGGATCCTCAAGCCGGCCCGCGGAGAAACAAGTCCAGCTCGTCCGCACTCCACCATCCTCGTCAATTCCCGTGGCGTCGGCGAAGAGCTCACGATCTTCAGGGCAGTGGCCAAGCTCGTCAGTTCCGGTGTCCAGCTGAACCTTCACAAATTCTTCCAGGGTTCGATAGTCACAAAGGCGGCAATATGGAAAACATAGCAATAATTGGTATTGCCAACCTTTTCCCCGGTTCCAGCACTCCCCTCGAGTTCTGGGAGAACCTCATGGCGAAGAAGAACTCGCGTTCGAAAGCCACCTTTGCCCAGATGGGAGTCGATCCCGAAGCCTACCTCGGGAAAAAAGGCGACGTGGACCGCTATTACTGCCTCCATGGCGGCTACATCAGCGACTTTCATTTCGATGCCGAGGGCTACAGGCTCGATCCTGGATATCTGGCAGGCCTCGACGACCTGTTCCAGTTCTCGCTCTTTGTCGCCAGGCGGGCCCTTGAGGATGCAGGCTACTGGGGCTCCCCGGCCCTGGCCCGTTGCGGCGTGATCCTCGGCAACCTGTCCTTTCCCACCAAGACCTCGAACCACCTCTTCCTTCCCCTCTACCACAAGGCTGTCGAAGCCGGACTCAAGCAGCTCATCGGCGGGGGTTTTGACCTGAAGCCCTTTGCCCCTGCCCGCGAGGTCCACCCCGACAACGGCCTGATCGCCGGCCTTCCCTCGGCCCTCCTGGCCCAGGCGACGGGGCTTGGGGGAAGTCATTTTTCGCTCGATGCGGCCTGCGCCTCGTCATGCTACTCGGTCAAACTCGCCTGCGATGCGCTGGCGACTGGAAAGGCCGACCTGATGCTGGCCGGGGCCGTCAGCGCTGCCGATCCCTTGTTCGTGAACATGGGTTTCTCCATCTTCCAGGCCTACCCGGCCAACCAGGTCAGTGCACCGCTCGACGCAAATTCCCAGGGACTCTTTGCCGGTGAGGGCGCCGGCATGATGCTGCTCAAGCGCTACGATGATGCCCTTCGGGACGGCGACAGGGTGCTGGCCCTCATCCGCGGTGGCGCGCTCACCAATGATGGCAGGGGCGAATTCGTATTAAGTCCCAATACCAAGGGCCAGGTCCTGGCCTTTGAGCGCGCCTATGCCGATGCGGGGGTATCTCCAACCGATGTCGCCTTTGTCGAATGCCACGCCACGGGAACTCCCAAGGGAGACAAGGTCGAACTCGCTTCCCTGGAAACGTTCTTCGGCAGGACCGGGACAAGACCCCTCCTCGGTTCGGTGAAATCCAATCTGGGCCACCTTCTCACTGCCGCGGGAATGCCGGGAATGATGAAGGCAATTGGTTCTTTATCGCAGGGCACGATCCCCGGCACCCCCAATCTCACGGAGCCTCTCTCTTCGCCTTCCGGATATTTCGGCGCGGCACAGATTCCCTCGGACGCGGTAGCCTGGCCGGACAAGGGGAAGCCCCGCATTGCCGGCGTGAGCGTCTTCGGTTTCGGAGGCAGCAATGCCCACCTTGTCCTCCAGCAGGCACCGCAATCCGGACAAGCCATCATCCGCACTACTCCACTGAGGCCGGCCCGCGCCCGCGAAGCCTTGGCCATTGTCGGCATGGACGCACATTTCGGATCTGTCCGCAACCTTGACGAATTCGCTGCCTTGGTGGGCAGTGGCCGCACTGTCTTCCGCGGACTCCCCCCCCTGCGCTGGAAGGGCATGACTGCTGCGGCTCTCAGAGCCGAGGCTCCCTGTGCCGGATACCTGGAATCCTTCGACATCGACTTCCTGCGCTTCAAGGTTCCACCGAACGATCAGGATACCCTCATTCCCCAGCAGTTGCTGATGATGAAGGTGGCCGACAACGCGGCCCTCGACGCGGGACTCAGGGCCGGCAGCAACGTGGCCGTCCTGGTCGCCATGGGCATCGAGGAGGAACTTCACCAGTACCGTGGGCGGGTAAACCTCGATTCACAGATCGCTCAAAGCCTCTCCGATCAGGGAATCGCACTGACAACTGAAGAACTTTCAGCACTGCAGGCCCTGGCCAAGGACTCGGTGGCGGGGGCCGCCCAACTCAATCAGTACACCAGCTTCATCGGGAACATCATGGCCTCGCGCATATCCTCGCTCTGGGACTTTTCCGGGCCTGCCTTTACCATTTCCTCCGAGGAAAACTCGGTGTATCGCTGCATCGAAGTGGCCGACAGCCTGTTTCGCACGAGCGATGTCGAAGCAATTGTCATAGCTGCGGTGGACCTGGCCGGGAGTCTTGAAAACCTGACACTTCGTCTGAAGTACGGCCCCGTCTCGTCAGGGAGCTCCACCGCCGGAGCCGCGTTTTCAGCCCAGGGATGGACAGCCGGCGAGGGTGCGGGAGCCTTTGTCCTCCAGAGAGCGTCCCAGGCCGAGCCGGGACGGGTCTATGCCACCGTGGAGGGCCTGGCCTTCGCTCAGGGGACGACGAGGGAGGCCATCGAGACCGCGGCACTCGGGGCCCTGAGGGAAGCGGGAAAATCGCCTTCTGACATGACCCTGGTCGAAGCCAGCGCCAGCGGCTTCGCCGAGGAGGATCACCCGGAACAGGAGGCGCTGGGATCGCTCTATCCGGGCATAGTACCAGTCAGTATTAAATCCCAGCTTGGGCACAGCTTCTCGGCAGCCGGAATGCCTGCGATCCTGGCAAGCGTAGTGACACTGGGCCGTGGGGGCCACCGCTGGGCTGCCCTGAGCGGCCTTGGCCGCGACCTCTGTTCTGCCCACCTGGTCCTGCAGGCTCCGTCCATTCCCAGACTCGCTAAAACCCCGACAAGGCCTGCCAAGGTCGGTTTGATCAAAACCCTTGTGCTCGGAGGAGCCCCTGTTGCTGAAGCCCTGGCCACTCATGTCAATGATCCCCTGGTGATTTCGATCCGCACGAAGCTCTCCCGGCTTTCTCCAGGCCGGCTCCCTGTCCATCGCCTTGAAACGGCAAAGGAAGTTGATGCCCCCGTGAAGACCTCCTCCATCACCACTGTCCCCCGCCAAATCGCCGGCCAGTACTCCGCCCATCGGGCCTTTCTCGAAATGCGCCAGGCAGCCCAGAAGCAGATGGCTGCCCTCATCAGACTACAGGCGGGCATTCCTGCCGCTCAGTCTTTGGCCCCACTGGCCCCTGCCACTGCCCACGAAGTAGTTCCTGCGCCTGCTCCAACCCCAGCTGCCGCGGCTCCCCTGGCCCCTCCCCTATCCACTCCCCTGGCCCCTCCCCGGGCGCGCCGCTATCGCGCCCAGCCAATCAGCCTGGTTGAGCGTTTCAGCAAGCCCAGGCAGGTGATCTTCGACACCCAGGCCCTGACGGAATTCGCAGAAGGCAGCATTGGCAAGGTCTTCGGAAGCGAGTACGCCCTCATCGACAGCTACCCCCGTCGCGTCCGCCTGCCGACAACTGACTATCTCCTGGTAACCAGGGTGACTGACCTCGACGCCACGCGCCTTGAGTACAGGAAATCCTATATGGCCACCGAGTATGACATTCCCCTCGACGCGCCTTACTTGATCGATGGGCAGATTCCCTGGTCTGTCTCGGTTGAATCGGGCCAGTGTGACCTCCTCCTCATCTCCTATATCGGCATCGATTTCATGGCCAAGGGAGTTCGGGTCTACCGCCTCCTCGACTGCCAGCTCACCTTTCTCGAGGACATGGCCTTTGGCGGGGAAACGCTCCGCTACGAAATCCACATCGACTCCTATGCCAAAAACGGCGAACAGCTCTTGTTCTTCTTCCACTACGACTGCTACGTGGGCGGCAGGAAGGTCCTGATCATGCGTGGCGGTTGCGCCGGCTTCTTTACCGATGGTGAACTGGACGAGGGCAAGGGTGTCATCCTTAACGACAAGGACCGAGCCGAACTCGCCGATGCCAGGAAGGGTCAATTCACCCCCCTCATCCCGAACACGCGCAGTCAGTACGAGTTTGAGGACATGATGCGCCTGGTAGCCGGCGATGTGGCGGGCTGCTTCGGCCCCACCTACGACCAGGGTGGCAGGAACCCCTCGCTCAAGTTTTCTTCCGAGAAGTTCCTGATGATCGAGCGTGTTACTTCAATCGATCCGCGGGGCGGCCACTGGGGCCTGGGCCTCCTGGAGGGCCAGAAGCGCCTCGAACCAGAGCATTGGTACTTTCCCTGCCATTTCAAGGATGACCAGGTCATGGCCGGATCCTTGATGTCCGAGGGCTGCGGACAGCTGGCGATGTTCTACATGCTCTGGCTCGGCATGCACTCGGGCACGACGAACGCCCGCTTCCAGCCCCTCCACGGTGAATGCCAGACGGTCCGCTGCCGGGGCCAGGTTACCCCCCAGTCCAATGTGTTGACCTACCGCATGGAAGTAACCGCCATCGGCATGGAACCCCATCCCTTCATGAAGGCCAACATCGACATCATCCTGAACGGCCGCGTTGTGGTCGACTTCAAGAACCTCAGCGTCATGATCAAGGAACAGGATCCCGACGCTCCCTACGCCGCCCGGCTCATCGACGATGAAGACACGCTTCCCTTCCGAGATCCCTCGCGCCCACTCATGCGGATCGAAACAGACAGGAGCGCAGCCCTGATCAAGGGTGTGGCGCCGATCATGCACTTCGAAGCCCCCTTCATGAGTGGGCAGAACCGGGTGCCGAACAAGGCTCCCTTCAGCCCCTGGCACCTCTTTGAGTTTGCCACCGGCGATATTTCCAATTGCTTTGGTCCGGCCTTTGATGTCTACAAAAACCGGATACCTCCCCGCACCCCCTGTGGCGACCTCCAGCTTGTCACCCAGGTTGTCGAGGTCCATGGGACTCCCCTCGACCTGAAAAAGCCGGCGAGTTGCCGCGCCGAGTACTACGTACCCGCCGATGCCTGGTACTTCAGGAAAAACAGCCACGAGGCCTGGATGCCCTATTCCATCATCATGGAAATCGCCCTCCAGCCCAATGGCTTCATCTCAGGCTACATGGGAACGACACTGACCTATCCCGACCGGGATCTCTTCTTCCGCAACCTCGACGGAACGGGAAATCTCCGCAAGAGGCTCGACCTCCGCGGCAAGACCATCGTCAACGATTCGGTGCTTCTCAGCACCAGCATGGCCGGTGGGGCGATCATCCAGAGTTTTACCTTCGCGCTCAGCGTCGAGGGTGAGGTGTTCTATGACGGAAAAGCTGTATTTGGTTACTTCTCAGGCGAGTCCCTGGCCAACCAGCTCGGCATAGACAACGGACGCACGACTGCGCCCTGGTTTATCGGTCAGGATATCCCGGCCGCAGAACTGGAAGTGATCAGCCTTGTCGATGCCAAACATCCATACTTCAGGGCGCCGCCGGGGAAGCCCCACTACCGGCTTGCCGGGGGACAGCTTCACTTTGTCGATACCGTGACCATCGTCGAAGGCGGCGGCAAATCCGGCAAGGGCTACATCCTGGGCGAGCGGGCTATCGATGCGGGCGACTGGTTCTTCCGCTACCACTTCCACCAGGACCCCGTGATGCCTGGCTCCCTCGGCATCGAGGCCATCATCGAGATCCTCCAGGTCTACGCCCTGAAAAACGATCTCGGGGCAGGGTTCAGGAATCCAAGGTTCATCGCTCCGCTTTCGACGGTAGTCTGGAAGTACCGTGGCCAGATTACCCCCACGAACAAGGCCATGACAGTCGACGTCCATATCACCGGCATCTCTCGCGAGGGCGGAAGGCTGACCATAACCGGCGATGCCAACCTTTCCAAGGACGGTCTGCGCATTTATGAGGTCAAAGACATAGTACTGTCGATCGAGGAAGCATGAACGCGGGCAGGGAGCAAACCATGGATACCATATCAATTGACACGAAACATGAGCTTCCTCCGGGATGGAATGTCGATCCAGGAAAGCTTGGAACGGCTGCTGGCCAGGTAAAATCGGCACTGCTCGATCTTGCCAGCCCTGTGTATCTCGCAGAGGCTCATGGTCAGCTCGGAGCAGCAAACGCGCTGGTTCCCTTTCCGGGCGCTCCAGTCCTCGCCTTCGCCGGGGCACTCCTGGCCGAAGACCTCGGTGACCCCGCTTTCAAGGCTGCCCACGGTGTAAAGTATGCCTACCATGGCGGTGCCATGGCCAACGCCATCGCCTCGGAGAATCTGGTGATCGCCCTGGGCAAGCAGGGCTTCCTCTGCTCCTTTGGCTGCGCCGGCCTCGTGCCCGACCGCGTCGAAGAGGGCATCCGCCGGATCCAGGCAGAACTTCCCGATGGACCCTACGCCTGCAACCTCATCCATGCCCCAGCCGAGGAAGCTTTGGAAAGGGGTGCGGTCGAGCGCTTCCTTAAACTCGGCGTACACACCGTCGAAGCCTCGGCCTACCTCGGACTGACAGAACACATTGTCCTCTACCGCGTGGCCGGCCTCAGCCGGAAGTCCGACGGCAGCGTTACCATCGGAAACAAGGTAATTGCCAAGATATCCCGCACTGAAACCGCCCGCCGCTTCATGGAGCCCGCCCCCCCCAAGATTGTCGCCAGGCTCCTGGAGCAGGGCAGGATCACGGCAGAACAAGCCCAACTGTCTACGCTCGTACCCATGGCCGACGACATCACCGCCGAGGCTGACTCAGGCGGCCACACCGACAACCGGCCCTTCCTGACCCTGATCCCCTCCATCATGGCCCTGCGCGACGAAATCATGAGCGAACGCAACTATGCCATTCCACTCCGTGTCGGCGGCGGCGGTGGAATCGGGACTCCGGAAGCTGCCCTTGCCGCCTTTACCATGGGAGTTGCCTATGTGGTCCTCGGCAGCGTCAACCAGGCCTGCATCGAATCAGGCGCCTCGGAACATACACGGAAACTGCTCGCGGAGGCCGAGATGGCCGACGTAACAATGGCTCCAGCCGCAGACATGTTCGAGATGGGCGTCAGGCTCCAGGTTCTCAAGCGCGGCACCATGTTTCCCATGCGCGCCCAGAAGTTATACGACCTCTACAGGGAATACGACTCCATCGAGGCGATCCCGAAGCCTGAGCGCCTGAAGATCGAAGAACAGATCTTCCGCGCCAGCCTTGATGATATCTGGAATAGCACAATCGGGTTCTTCCGCCAGCGTGACCCCGAGATGCTCGAGCGGGCCATGAGCAGTCCCAAGCGCAAGATGGCCCTCATATTTCGTTGGTATTTAGGTCTTTCATCCCGCTGGTCCAACTCAGGCGAAAAGGGCCGCGAGCTCGATTACCAGATCTGGGCCGGTCCGAGCCTTGGCGCCTTCAATGCCTGGGTAAAAGGCAGCTACCTCGAAGCCTTCGACGCCCGCAGTGCGCCTGATGTGGCCCTCCAGATACTCCGAGGAGCGGCCTACCTCCAGCGCGTACAGCTGCTCAGGCTCCAGGGAGTGAAACTGACGCTTGAGCAGAGGACGTATAGACCGGCGAGGTGAGAGCACTTCCTCCACTGCGGCAATCGTCGATGAGATCTAGGAGAAGGGCAGAGTGCAGGGCCGCTGCTGCGGCCATCAGGCTGTATTCTTTCCAATTATCGGCTCCTATCCAGTAGATAGTCGCGCTCCCCTACGACCCTGCCACCCCGCGTATAGATGCGGGGAACGCGGCGGCCGATGGCGGTCACGATCTCGTTGCGGTTCGTGCCCGCGAGACCGGCGAGTTCGAGGGCGTCGATGCCGGAAATCCCATGCCGGGAAGTGGAGCCGAGGAGGAGAACCTCGTCACCCTCGACTGCATCGGGGATCCCCGAGACATCAAAGGTCAGTTGGTCCATATTTATCAGGCCCACGACCGGCGCCCGCCGACCACGGAGGAGGACCTCGGACTTGTTGGAAAGGCAGCGCGGATAGCCATCGCCGTAGCCGATCGGCAGGGTGGCCAGGCGAGACCCTCCCCTCGGTGCGACATAGCTGTCGTCATAGCCCACGGCTTCGCCCTCTGCGAGCTCGCGGATGCGCGAGATACGGCTCAGGAGGGCGTAGGGCGTGCGAAGGGGCGTGCTGCTCATGAGGGGGGCGTTCATTGGCCGTAGGCCGTAGAGGACTGCTCCCGGGCGCACGAGATCAAGCCAGTACTCTGGATAGCGCGCCAGGCCAATGCTGTCGCAGACATGCCTGAGCCGGAATCGCAGGCCGAGGGCTTCAGCCTCGGCGATCAGAGTGGTGAAGAGAGCGAACTGAAAAGCGTCGGAAGCCTCGTCGCGCAGGGCGAGATGCGTGAAAATGCCCTCACAGTCGAGGCCTGGAAGGGAAGCGATGCGGGCGACAAGTTCGGCCGCTCCCCTGCCCGGCTTGAATCCGAGGCGGTTGAGCCCCGTGTCCACCTTCAGATGAACCCTGATCCTTCGCCCACGGCGCAGGCCTTCCCGGGAGAGGATGCCTGCCTGGCCCTCATCAAATATCGTCAGGATGAGCTCGTGCTCGGCAGCCACGGCGAGGTACTCGTCCGGGGTATGTCCCATGACAAATATGGGTGGCCCATTATCGATAGCCCGCTCCACTTCCAGGGCTTCGGGGAGGCAGGCGACGGCGAGCATGTCGATGCCAGAGGCACTGAGTTCCCTGGCGACTTCAACCGCACCCATGCCGTAGGCATTGGCCTTGAGGACAGCCGCCACGAGGGGTGGTTTCTCCCTCTCGGCGAGGAAGGCGCGGAGCGAAGCCAGGTTTTCCGACAGGGCGCCGAGATCCACTTCGAGTCGAGTGGCTCGCATCATTGGATTGGCCCTCCGGGAAGGCAGGCCCGGGATTCAATACGCTGTTCCAGCATGGATGCTCCTGCCAATGGGCTATATGGGCAAGCAGTATAGCCCCATTTTCCCTTTTGACCTTCCCTTTGCCCCTTCAGCATGAGCCACTGCCCAAAGGAAGTGGGAAAGGAGCACAATAGTAGCTTGCCATGTACTATGCTTGGCAGCAACGACCCGGATGCCGGGAACATCAAGCTGCGGTCTTTCCGCACGCCAACGTTTCAAACTATGAGGATGGACAACGATGAAGAAGATTCTCCTGCCTCTCTGCCTCTGCCTTGCTTTTGGCAGCCTTTTGCCGGCGGCTGCGGCAGATCGCCCTTCCCGAGACTACACTGCCATATATTCCGGGGAAATCTCGACCCTGAACTACCTGGTCAGCGGTTCCACGAGCGACCAGGAGATGGCAGCCAACATGGTGGACACCCTCGTCGAGTACGACCGCTACGGCGTCCTCAAGCCTTCCCTGGCAAAGTCCTGGACCAGCTCACCCGATGGCCTTGTGTGGACCTTCGCACTCAAGCCGGGCATCAAATGGGTGGACTCAAGCGGCAAGGAAGTTGCTGAAGTGACAGCCCAGGATTGGGTGGATTCGGCCCAGTACATCATGACCAAGGCCAACGCCTCCCAGGTTTCCGACGTCCTCGTCGGCCTACTCAAGGGTTCCAAAGACTTCTATGAGGGCAAGAGCACGGACTTTGCCACTGTTGGCGTCAAGGCCAAGGACAAGTACAGCGTCGAGTACACGCTCGAAAAGCCGACAGCCTACTTCCTCTCCATGCTCACCTACGTTTCCTTCCTTCCCGTCAACGGTGCCTTCCTGGCCAGGATGGGCACGACCTTCGGGAGCGACAACACGACCATCCTCTACAATGGGGCCTATGTCATGACGAGCTATGAGCCTCAGTCTTCCCGCCTGCTCACGAAAAACACAAAATACTGGGACGCGGCCAATGTCTATGTTCCCCGCCTGATCTTCAAGTACAACAAGGAAGCGGGAACCCTCGGGCCCGAGCTCTTTTTCCGCGGCGAGATCACCGGTGCCCTCCTCCCCTCCTCCATCCTTGATTCCTGGATGAAGGATCCCGCGAAGAAGGCCCAGATACATCCTGCCCGTACCAATACCTACAGCTATTTCTATGCGCTCAACTTCAAGCCCACCTTCGCCGCAGAGTTCCAGCCTGACAACTGGAAGGTGGCGGTCAACAACCTTGCCTTCCGCAAGTCCCTCTTCGCTGCCCTCGACCGCAAGGCTGCCCTCCTCACCGAGGAGCCCTACGCTCCCGAGCGCCGCATGCAGAACACCATCACACCCCCCGGCTTCGCCTCAGCAGCCGGCAAGGACTACGTGAACACGGGCGATCTGGCCTCCATCGTGAAAAAGGATTCCTTCGACAGGGCCACCGCCCTCAAGTGGAAGGCGCAGGCCATGAAGGAGCTTGCCGGCAAGGCCAGCTTCCCGGTCAGGATATTCATGCCCTACAACTCATCTTCGTCCGAATGGACCAACCGCGCCCAGGTCATCGAGCAGCAGCTCGAGACTTTGCTCGGCAAGGACTATATCGACGTGATCCCCCAGGCCTTCCCGAGCTCTGGCTTCCTTGGCGCCACGCGCCGACCGGGCAATTACGCCATGCAAGAAGTCAACTGGGGTCCCGACTACGCCGATCCCGAAACCTTCACGGATCCCTTCGTAGAAGGCTCCAATTACAACTTCCCCGAACTCGCAACAGGCTATGGCACGGCCGACAAGCCCAACTACAACGACCTCGTCAAGGCGGCGCAGGCGGAAACCAAGGATATGGCCAGGCGATTTGCCCTCTTCGCCAGGGCCGAAGCCTTCGTCATCAACGAAGCCTGGGTCATCCCCTACAAGAACGGCGGCGGCGGATGGGACGCAACCAGGCTAGAACCCTTCACCGCCTCCTTCGCCCCCTTCGGCATGTCAGGCCTCAAGTTCAAAGGCCAGGTAGTCCTCGACAAGGCACTGAACGCTGAGGACTACGCCAAACTCGCAGCCAAGTGGGAGGCGGACCGCCAGGCAGCCCTCGCGGCGGCAGCTGCCAAGTAACAAGGCTCCATCGCGGCCCCTGCCCCTTGGCAAGGGCCGCCTCATTCGGGGCTGGGGGGCCAGGTTGCCATGCTAAGGTATGCTTTCAAGCGGCTTTCACAATCACTCGTCACGCTTTTCATAGTCGTCTCATTCGTATTCCTCCTGATGCGGCTCCTGCCCATCGAAGGGTACTTTGGTGACAGGTTCCAGAAGATGAGCAAGGAAGCGATACAGGCTGGCCTCCAGAAAATGGGACTGCTCGATCCCTGGTACCAGCAACTAGGACATTTCTACTCGGACCTGCTCAGGGGTGACCTTGGGGTATCCAACATCTACCGCCGGGACGTCCCGATAACAAAGATCCTGGCTCCGCGCATTCCCTATTCAGTGGGCTTCGGCCTGGTAGCTGTAGTGGTAGCCATGTCTGTCGGCCTGACCATGGGCGTGTCGATGGCGAAGCACAAGGATCGCATCCAGGACCGACTCGGCACCTTCTATATCGTCTTTGCCCATGCGGTGCCCCTGGCTGTCTACCTCCTTTTCGTGCAGCTCTACGGGACGAGCCTTTTTAAGCTGCCCCTCCTTTTCGACAAGTACCAGCCCCTTAGCTGGATACTCCCCGGCATTTCGATGTCCCTCAACGGCATCGCCTTCTACGCCATGTGGATGCGTCGCTACATGGTGGATGAACTCAGCAAGGACTATGTAAAACTTGCTCGCGCCAAGGGGCTCTCCTCCGGCGCGATCATGGTCAGACACGTGATGCGGAACGCCTATGTGCCCATGGCCCAGTACCTCCCCGCAGCCATCCTCACTACGATCGGGGGTTCGATCTATATCGAAAGCCTTTACTCCATCCCCGGCATGGGCGGCCTCCTGGTGGATGTCATCCAGCGCCAGGACAACACCATGGTCCAGGCCCTGGTCCTCATATTTTCCTCGATCGGCATCCTGGGCCTCTTCCTCGGGGATCTCCTCATGGCCTTTTTCGACCCGCGGATACGGCTCGTAAAGGGTGAGGGATCCAGATGATGAGGGCCCCTGATGCAGAGGCCATGAAAGCCATCGACTCAAGGCTCTTCGAGTTTGCCGACTATGACGCGAGCGCGGGCGAAAGGGCGGGATATTCCAATTATTCCTATTGGCGATCGACACTTGGCATGTTCCTCGCAAAGCGGAGTTCCCGCCTCTTCCTCTGGATGCTCGGCATCCTCCTGTTGTTTACCTTCGTCCAGCCCTTCCTGCCAGGGCAACGCGATCCCACGACCATCTTCAACGACCCTGCCACCGGCATGCAGTACCGGAATGTCCCCCCCGGCGGGCAATTCTGGTTGGGTACCAATTCCATCGGCCAGGACCTCTGGGCGAGGATCTGGAGCGGCACGAGGACAAGCCTTCTCATAGGCCTTTCGGTCGGCCTCGCCGAGATGCTCATTGGCATCGCATTCGGAGCGCTCTGGGGCTACGTGCGCCGTCTCGACCGGGTCATGACAGAGATCTACAACGTCCTGGACAACATCCCCACGACAGTCCTCCTCATGCTCCTGGCCTACATCATGAAGCCGAGCTTCCAGACCATGGTCATTGCCATGTGCTCGGTGGGCTGGCTCGGTCTGGCCCGCTTTGTGCGGAACCAGATCGTCATCATCCGCGACCGCGAGTACAACCTGGCCTCGCGCTGTCTCGGCACCCCGACCAGGCGCATCATCGCGAAAAACCTCCTGCCCTACCTGGTATCCGTCATAATGCTGCAGACCGCCCTCTCGATTCCGGGTACCATCGGCTGGGAAGTCTTTCTCACCTACATCGGCCTCGGGCTTCCGGTCTCCATCCCCTCGCTCGGCAACCTCGTCAACGAGGGCCGCATGATAATGATGTCAGAGGAACTGCGCTACCAGCTGATCTTCCCGACTGTGTTGCTCTCCATCATAACTATTTCTTTCTATGTGCTTGGCAACGCCTTCTCCGACGCCTCCGATCCGAGGAACCACACATGAATTCCACCACCGTCCTAGAGGTCCGCGATCTGGTCGTCAAGTTCCGCCTGCGCGGCAGGGTCCTCACCGCGATCCGTGGCGCGAGCCTGGAACTTTACGAGGGCGAGGCTCTTGCCATAGTCGGAGAATCGGGATCGGGAAAGTCGGTCTTCACAAAGACCTTCATCGGCATGCTCGACCAGAACGGCTGGGTCGATTCGGGTTCCATCGACTTCGAGGGCAGGGACCTGACCAGACAGAGGACTGAAGGGGAATGGATGGGCCTCAGGGGCAGGAAGATCGCCATGGTCTTCCAGGATCCCATGACCTCCTTGAATCCCCTTGTACCCGTAGGCAGGCAGATCGGCGAGGTGCTGACCCTTCACAAGGGCATGACAAAGGATCAGGCTCGCAGCGCCGTGGTGGAGCTCCTCGATCGCGTTGGCATCCCGGAACCGGCATCCCGATCAAGACAATTGCCCCACGAATATTCCGGGGGGATGCGACAACGCGCGGTGATCGCCATGGCCATTGCTGCCGGGCCCCGCATCCTGATCTGCGACGAGCCAACCACAGCCCTCGACGTAACCATCCAGGCGCAGATATTAAAACTCGTGAAGGCCCTGCAGAAGGATTTCGGTTTCACCACAATCTATATCACTCACGACCTCGGTGTCGTTGCGAATGTGGCCGATCGGGTAGCCGTGATGTACGCGGGCAAGATCGTCGAGACCGGCACCGCCGAGGAGATCTTCTACGACGCAAGGCACCCCTATACCTGGGCCCTGCTGTCCTCCCTGCCCCAGCTGGGCGTCAAGGGCCAGAACCTCTACTCGATCGCTGGCACGCCTCCGAATCTCTTCAACGAGATCAAGGGAGATGCATTCGCCCCGCGGAATCCCCGTGCGCAGAAGATCGATTTCGAATACGAGCCGCCGATGTTCGAGGTGAGTCCTACCCACCACGCAGCCACCTGGCTCCTCGATCCCCGTTCCCCGAAGGTCGATCCGCCTCCCGCCATCCAGGCGATGCGCGCGCGCTACCAGGGGAGGGCCTCCTGAGCGATCGAGAAATCCTCCTCGATGTCCGGAACCTAAGCGTCGATTTCAAGCTGAAGGGCGGAGCGGCCTTCCATGCGGTGAAAGCTGTGAGCTTCCAGATCTACAAGGGCGAGACCTTCGGGCTTGTGGGGGAGTCGGGATCAGGCAAGACCACGATAGGCCGCGCCATCATCAGGATCAACGAGGCCTCGGGAGGACAGATCCTCTTCCGAGGGAAGCGCATTGACGGACGCATCGAAGCCGCCCTCGACCGCGAGCTGATACAAGGCATACAGATGATCTTCCAGGATCCCTTGTCCTCCCTGAATGAAAGGGCCAAGGTGGACTACATCGTTTCCGAAGGCCTCTACCAGACAAAGCCGGGACTCTCTGGAGCCCAGCGGCTTTCGATCGTGGAAAAGGCCCTCCTTGAGGTGGGGCTTCTGCCCGAGTTCGCAAGCCGCTTTCCCCACGAGTTCTCGGGCGGCCAGCGCCAGCGCATCGGCATCGCGCGGTCCCTCGTGATGGAGCCCGAGCTCATCATTGCCGACGAGCCCATCTCCGCCCTCGACGTCTCGATCCGGGCCCAGGTCCTCAACCTGCTTTCGCGCCTCCAGAAGGAAAAGGGCCTGACCTACCTTTTCATAGCCCACGACCTTTCTGTCGTGAGATTCATAAGCGACCGGATCGCGGTCATCAACAGGGGCGAGCTCGTCGAACTCGCCGACTCGGAGGAGCTCTTCACGCGGCCCCTCCATCCCTATACGAGGGCCCTCCTCTCGGCCATTCCCATTCCCGACCCGATACAGGAGCGGAACAAGGAGATCCTCATCTACGACCCCAGCTGTCACGACTACTCGAAGGAGAAACCCGCCTGGCGCGAGGCGATGAGGGGCCACTGGGTCCTGGCCAATGGGCAGGAAGTTGATAGTTACCTGAAGCTGGCCCCGATTCCTGCCACGGAACAAACATGAAGGATGAACGGAAGGACCGCGCGAAACTTCTGGAGCGACTCGCCAGGACATACGCAAAGCCCGGCGAAGGCCTTGCATCCCTGCAGGTCCTGGTCCTCTGTCCTGGCGAAGCGCCCTTCGAGCTGGCCCTGGGCTTTGGGCACATCGATACCGCCTATCCGGAGCGAAACAGGGCCATAGACATGGACAGCAAGTTCCGCGCGGCTTCGATCTCGAAGCCAGTTACTGCCTTGGGCGCCATGATTCTTGTCGATGAGGGACTGCTCGACCTCGACTCGGATCTTTCCGGCTATCTCGGTTTTGTCCTCCGGAATCCCGCCTTCCCTGATACCGCGATCACCGCTGCGATGCTCCTCTCCCACACTTCCTCGCTTCGGGACGACGACGGATACAGCCTGCCCTTCCCGCAGCGACTCGTCGACCATGTCGGACCCGATGCGAGCGGGAGGGGCCATTGGGCTGGCGCCGGCGATCATGCCGACAGCTGCGGTCGGGACCTTTCGCCCGGCAACTATTTCTGCTATTGCAATCTCAATTATGGCGTTCTCGCGACCGTCATGGAGCGCCTGTCGGGGAGGCGATTCGATCTCTACATGAGGGAGAGGGTCTTCGAGCCGCTGGGCATCGACGCCGGATACAACGTACTAAACCTTTCCGATGCGGGGTTCGCCCGTCTTTCAACCCTCTACCGCGCGATGGATCGGACGGGACGCTGGGATGCGCAGGGTCCCTGGTACCCGCAGATCGACGACTACGGTGGTCAGAGGCCCAGCTGCGGCTGCCGTCTTGAGGAAGGCCATGGCCCCGAGGAGGCCGAAGCCTACGAACCTGGTACAAACGGCAGCCTCTTTGGCCCCCAGGGCGGTTTGCGCATCTCGGCTCGCGATCTCGGCACGATCCTTCGCCTCTTCCTCAATTCAGGCGAAGTGGACGGAGTCCGGATTGTCTCGGAACATGCGATGCGCCTCATGATGACGAGTCGCTGGACCTGGAATCCTGAAATCCGGAACGCTTCGCTCTACGGCGGCAGTACGCGGGAGAGCGGGCTTGGGCTCATGCGGATCGCGGGTGTCCGCGACGAACTAGGAGGGGATCGGCTTCTGCCAGCGGGCGGACATCAGCCCTGGTGCCACCACGCGGACGCCTGGGGGCTCCTGGGCGGATGTACCTTCGATATCGCCGAAGGATGGGCTTATGTCTACCTGATCGGGGGCACGCAAGCACAACCCGTGAGGTTCCGGGGGAGCTACAGCTCCTGGTACCGCTGCGAAGAGGAAATCCAGGCTGCCATCATCGAGGAATGCATAGACAGGCGCTATCGTACGGGTCTTATTAATTGGCGGAATTCCTTCGGTGAGTTCGGAGCCTGGGACTTCGATGGAGTCACCATGGGCAAGGACGGACTCGAGGTGGATTGGCCGAACGCCCGTGGACTGCAGCTGCTGGCGCCAGGGGGGGGCGAGGTGAATGCGATAGGCGGGATGGTCGTGAGTCCGGTGCTCGAGACCACCGTGCCGGCTTTTGAAGCCATCCCTTCGTGGAACGCGCGCTCAGAGGCGGGCAAGGCCCGCATCGATGTACGGCTCAGGGCCCGGATCGAGGGCCACTGGACGGGATGGTATGGCATGGGATCATGGTCCGAGGGAGGAGGAGAAGCTGCTCGATTTTCGATCCGCGGACAGAAGGATGAGTGGGGCGAGGTCAGGACAGATACACTTGTCCTGAAGCAACCCGCAGATGCATTCCAGCTCTGCTTCGTCCTTGCCAGCCTCGATGGCGACAGGGCCCGACCAGGGCCGCTCCTTGTCAACGCGGGCCTCGCCTGGTCGACCCGCCGTCCCGAGGGCGGCACCTGGACGAGCTGGACTTCGCGAGGCTCCCGAGCCTGCGCACTATCCGTGCCCGGAGTCCCTGCCTGGTCCCAGATGCTCTATCCAGACGGGGGCAGCACCTGGTGCAGCGCCACCTGCCTCGCCATGATCCTCGAAGGCTGGCGGAGGGCCCGCGAGGGAACCGGGGGCGTCGAAGCGGCCGAGGAAGCCTCGGTGCGCTCTGCCGTGGCCGGGGTCTTCGATCCCGCCTGGGGGGGCTGTGGCAATTGGGCCTTCAATATCGCCCATGCTGGAGCCTGCGGCTGCGATGCCTTCGTCGTCCGCTACACAAGCCTTGACCGTCTCGAAGCCCTGATCGCAGCGGGCATTCCCCTGGCCCTCAGCGTCTCCTGGGACAATGATACAGGCAGGGTACTGACAAATGCCCCGCTCAGGAGGAGTTCGGGGCACCTGACGCTTCTCGTCGGCTTCGACGCAAAGGGCGACCCTTTGATGCATGAACCGGCTTCGCTCGACGATGCGGGCGTTCCAAGGACCTACAGGAGGGCAGAACTGGAGGCGCGCTGGCTCGAGGCCTCGGGCGGCGCGACCTACGTTATCGTTCCCCGGGGCAGGGCGATCCCCGGCATTCCGTGATCATGGGGACCGAATTCGGGGATCCCTCCTTCTGGGCGGCCAAGCTCTCCGACCCGGATCGGGTGCTCCTGCCTGCCGAGGGGATAGATCGACTCAATGAAGGCATCAGGAGCTCGTTCCTGCCCCTCGCAGACCCCCTCGCGCTGGACGCCTGGTCAGCCCAGGAAATAGCGGCAGCCATCGCCGGCTGCGGAGAGCTGCCAGACGAGGCCTGGTGTCGCGGCGAACTCCTCCTCCCCGAGGAAAGGGAGGCGTTCAGGATCTCGCTTGACCTCGGGAAGGTCAGGGCATTTTCGGGCAATTGCTGCGGTATCACGGTGCGCCGCTCCGACATCCGTGCCTTTCCAACGCGAACGGCGATCCACGAGGCAGCTACCGGCTACGAGGAGATCGACCTCCTTCAGCACAGCGCCCTCGATCCCGCAACGCCTCTTGCAATCCTGCACGAAAGCCTGGATGGGCAGTGGTTGTTCTGCATTGCACCCTTCTACGCCGGATGGCTGCAAAGGAATGATGTCGCACTATGCGACAGGGCCGGCACGCTGAGGCAGGTCCTCGAACGCGGACGAAGCCTGATTGTCAAAGCGAGCTGGTTTCAGCTTGCCGTAGACGGAGAAGAGCTCCTCTTCCAGATGGGTGCGCGCATTCCCTGCGAAGGCGAGACAGGAGACCCGCAGACCCTCCTCCTTCCCCGGCGCGACGCCGATGGAGCGCTGCAGTGGCGCCGCACAGTGTCCCCGGGCGGAGGCAAGGCCCTGTCCCCTGATTTTCTGCCCTTCACGCAGGCGAAGGTCCTCGGGCAGGCCTTTAAAATGCTGGGCGAGCCCTATGCCTGGGGCGACAGCTCCGGAGGCCGCCTGGGGCGCGACTGCTCCCGGCTCGTGCAGGACATCTTCAAGACAATGGGCGTTTTTCTTCCGAGGAACGGCAGCCAGCAGGCCTCATGCCTGAAGACCGTCCTTGAATTCATGGACGGTGAGGACTTCCCGACCCGCCTCGCGCGGCTCCAGTCCCTCGATTCTCCGCTCTGCCTATTGAGGATGCCTGGGCATATCCTCCTCCATCTGGGGCAGGAGAAAGGCATGTCCTACGCTCTCCATGCCCTCTGGTCCTACGGTGGAGAGCATGCGAACAGGACGATCGTCAGCCCCCTCGATATGGGAGTCAGCAGTACGAGCGGCCCCTTGCTTTCGCGCATGAACCGAGCGGTTGCGCTGGCTTGACCGCTCTGGGGGCTGGACTGACCGTTCCACGGGGCTGGATTGACCGAGTGCCCCTATATACCTTAAGAAGTTGTAGCAAACGGCGATATCTTCGGTTATACTTAAAGATATGAATGACCGACCCCAGTATATTGAGAAGATCCAGAGCTGGATGGGGCAGCCTGTAATCAAGGTCCTGTCGGGAATGCGCCGATCGGGTAAAAGCTGTCTGCTTGAGCTCCTCGGCCAGGAACTCCTGTCGCAGGGGCGACGCGCTGATCAGCTCCTCATCCTCAACATGGAAAGCCTTGAGCTTGCTGAGATCGCAACAGCTGAGTCTCTCTATCGCTACGTGAAGTCCCGCTTTCCGCAGGCTGACCTGCGGCAGACCTTGATGGTGGACGAAGTCCAGGAAGTCGAGGGCTGGGAGCGCTGCATAAACTCCTTGCTGGCTGAAGCCTGGTGCGATCTCGTGGTCACCGGTTCCAACGCCAATCTTTTTTCAGCCGGCCTGGCGACGCTTCTGGCTGGAAGGCACGTGGTTATTCCCGTCTATCCCCTCTCATTCCGCGAGTTCTGCGATTTCCGCGCCACCGGGCCGGGGGAAGAGGCTCTCTTGCTCTATCTGAGATGGGGGGGACTGCCAGGTTTGCATCGACTGGGTTTCGATCGCATGACAAAGGAGTCTCCCGATCTTGGCCGGGACTACCTGGGCGCCATCCTCGATACCGTCGTGCTCAAGGACATCGTGGAAAGGCACAAGGTCCGGGATCCCGCCTTCCTGACCCTCCTGCTGCGCTTTGCGGCAGGCAATCTGGGCAATCTGTTCTCGGCCAAGTCGATCGCCGACTGGCTTAAATCGGAACACCGGAGTCTTTCGGTCGAAACTGTTCAGAACTATGTTCAGTATCTGGCTGAGGCCCAGCTGCTCTATCCGGTCCAGCGCTACGACATCAGGGGCAAGGCCGTGCTGGCCTACCAGGAGAAGCTCTTTCTGGCTGACCTGGGCCTGCGCCATGTCCTCATTCCGTGGCGGATCGACGACATCGGTGGGATGCTCGAAAACGTGGTGTACCTCGAGCTGATCCGTCGCAGCTGGCGCGTCAGCGTGGGAAAATCAGGCGACAGGGAAGTGGACTTTGTCGCTGAGCGGAATGGGGAGCTCCAGTACATCCAGGTGGCCTATCTCCTTCCAAGCCCCGAGACGAGCAAGCGGGAGTTCTCGGTACTGGAGGACATCCGGGACCATCACCCGAAGCTTGTGCTGTCCCTCGATCGATTCAACTCAGGCGGAAGAAATGGTATCAAGCAATATTATCTTCCCGACTGGTTATACTCGAGCCCGGACTTTCCCGCGGGATCGACCGCTATGGACACGTGATCGGCCAGCGGCAACCGAGGAAAGGGCGGCTCAACAGTCCGCCTTGGCTGCCCCAGGCGCTACCGAAGCTTCCGCCTCAGAGAGAATGCGCTCTGCGAGTCCATGCGCCTCTTCCTTGGCCAGCGATTTTCCTTGGCGTGTCGCGGCATCGAACTCGGGCTCGGACATGAGTTCCCTGCTCCGACCCAGGTACTCTTCGAATTCCGCCTTGTAGACGGGGGGGAGGACAAAGGAAATGTCCTCAAGCCAGGCCCCTATCCAGGACAGGAGGGCGACGGCGTCATGGGCACGCAGGTGCCCGATGGCGAAGTAGGCAGTGTAGGCCAGGGGCAGGAATGATTCCCAGCGGTCGTGTGACTTATAGGTCGTCGAAAGCGCGGACTGGAGCCGCGCCTTGGCTTCGAGGACGCGTCCAAGAAGCCTTTCGGTTTCGGCCAGGACACAGAGGTTATGGATCCTTTCATCACTCGTCCTAGCGATGGTCAGAGCCTCGTTGTACCAGGTCGCCGCAGCTTCGGGGGAGCCACCGAGGCGCTCTGCCTCTCCAAGGTAGAAAAGTATGTAGGGCAGGAACTGGTCGTCGGGAGTTCCGTAGACGAGTTTGCGGGCTATTTCCAGGGTCTCGGTCGCTTTTCGGAAATCGCCCAGGCCAAGTTCCAGATTTCCGAGGTTGGCGAGATAGAGGGAGGTAGCGAAGCGGTTCTCCTCCTCCTCCGCGATGGCCAGGGCTTTCTTGTAATAGCTACGTGCCACGCTCCAGTTGCCCTGGTCGACGGAGATGTCCCCGATCGAGAAGAGGGCGATGCCCCAGCGCCTGAGCTCGCCGACGCGGGAAAGGATCCCGACACTTTCCTCGAAGAGGGCCAGGGCTTTCACGTAGTCTGAATGATCCGCGGCAACCCATCCTAAGTAGTAGATGGAGTAGCCGACCGCTATGTCATCACCCGCTGTCCGCGCCTTGCTCAAGCTCTCTTCAAGGATGCTGCGGGCGGAATCGGGATTGCCATCCGCGTATTCATGAAAGCCGAATTCCGCGAGCATGCGCGCCTCGCAGACGAGGTCGCCTGAATCACGGGCAAGACTTATGCACTCCGTGCGCCACTCGCTGTTCGCAGGGGCATTCTGGTAGCGGGGAAATCCCGACAGCACGTAGGCGTGGTAGAGGGCCCAGGCGCGTTCCCGGCCAGCGCTGCCCGCGCTCGCCTCGAGAAAATCGCGTATCCTCTCAAGTCCCTCGAGCCTGTTTTCCCCTCGGATGAGCCAGAAACGGAAGAGGGCATTGCAGAGGCGCAGCCCCTTCGTGACCTGCTTGTCGCGGGCCCAGTCAAGGGCAGAACGGAAATTGTCATTGGCAGCGTCGATGGAAGCGAGCCAGCGCGGCATGTCGCGCCGGTAGAGGTTCGGGGCGATCCGCTCGGCAAGACCGAGGAAGTAATCGAGATGCAGGTCCCTCATCGCGGAGCTCTCGTCGGCTTCGGCCAGCTGCTCGCAGGCATACTGGCGAATGGTTTCGAGGAGGTAGTAACGGACCTCCTCCCCACGATCGTGGTCCACGACCACGAGGGACTTGTCTACGAGCCGGGTCAGCAGTTCGAAGGTGTCTTCGCTCGTGTAGACGGCTTCCGCGTCTCCCAGGGTCCAGTCCCCGACAAGCACGGAGAGCCGCCTGAGCACCATCCGTTCTTCCTCCGAAAGAAGCTTATAACTCCAATCGATCAGGGCGTGGATGGTCTGCTGTCGGGGCAGGACCGAGCGACTGCCCCCGGTGAGCAGATTGAAGACATTGTTGAGCTTGGCGGCAATCTGTTCGACCTTGAGCATCCTCACCCGGGAGGCGGCCAGCTCGATGGCGAGGGCCAGACCGTCGAGACGCCGGCAGATCTGGACGATGGCAGTGGCATTGGCCTCGGTGATCTCGAAATCGGGCCGCACCGCCTTCGCCCGCTCGAGGAAAAGCCGGACCGCCTCGGATTCCCGGATGATCTCCATGCTGCTCTTCGGTCCCGGAAGGGAAAGGGCGGGAACCTGGTAGATGCTTTCGCCCGAGAGGCCGAGGTTCTGCCGGCTGCTGGCGATGACGCGGAGCCCGTGACAGGCCTGCAGGAGCGGATGGATGAGATCGGCGCAAGCCTCGACCAGATGTTCACAATTGTCAACGACGAGGAGGATCTTCTTGGGACAAAGATAGTTGATCAACATGTCCAGGGCTGACGCTCCCCTGCCTGGCGTCACCCCCAGGACGTCGCAGAAGGCCTGGGGCACCAGATGGGGCTCGGCCAGGGGAGCCAGTTCGATGATCCACACTCCGCCGGGGTAATCGGTCAGGACTTCCGAAGCGACCTGGACGGCGATCCTCGATTTCCCTATCCCGCCGGCCCCCGTGAGGGTCACAAGGCGGCTTTTTTCAAGCAGGTCGCGGATCTGCCCGACCTCCCTCACTCGCCCGATAAAGCCGGTTGTCTGCGAGCCGAGGTTGTTGGGTACGGCGCTCAGGGATGCCAGGGGAGGGAACTCCTCCCGCAGTCCCGGAGCCAGGACCTGCCAGAGTCGCTGGGGTTTGAGAATTCCCTTCAGGAGGTTCTCGTTCATGTCCCGGAGATTCAAACCCTCCGTAAGCCCCGTTCCAAGCAACTCTGCATGGTCGTTTGAGACGAGAATCTGTCCTCCGTGGGTCGCGGACATGACCCGGTGCGCCAGTGCCAGGGTCATATAGCCGCGATAGTCATCGCCGCATCGCTCGGCCGATCCCGTATGGAGACCGATCCTGACCTTGATCCTGTGCCCATGGATATCGACTCCGAGTCGTCTTTGGACCTCGACCGCGGCTTCGGTAGCTTCCACGATGTCGGAGAATGCGGCACAGAAAGCGTCGCCGACGATGTTGAAAACATGACCGTTCCACTCTTCGATGCATGACTGGAGGATGTCATCGTGACATTGTTTTATCGCATCCCACTCGTCCGGAAACTCCTGGGCCAATACCGTGCTCCCTTCCATGTCGGAAAAAAAGAAGGTTATCGAGCCGGGTGGGGCCTGCACTAGAGAACTCCTTGCCTGTTTCGTGGATGTATTCCTGCCCCTCCAGTCTAGTCCAAGGGGCCCCCGAATGTCATCCTGCCGCGTTGAAGCAGAGTCAGGAGCGGCAAGCTGTTTGGCCCGGAACGGCGGCGATATCATCCCGAGCGGCTACGGTTGGATGACCAGCCACCCGAGAACGAAGGGCAGGACCAGGCGCAGGAAAGGGCCTATAACCTTCTGCATCGTTCTTGAACTCGATGCCAATCTCTCCTGAAATCCACATCCTCTTCGTACCCGCCACTCTCGTACTAGCCTTTTTTTTGCTTCTTTTTGTATTTTCTTGCTTGACAGCTGCGGAATTACATTTTTAAATGAATTAACTTACTCGCTTCGGGAAACTTCCCGTCGCCTGTCGGAGCTGCCTGGGAGGGCCTCTTGGACGAAAGATTGGGGAGCAACCATAAACTCGTAAAAATCCACAATCGAGCTCTTGTCCTAAAAATCATCCAGCAGAATGAAAACATTTCGCGCAAGCGGATAGCCCTTCTGACAGGGCTGACGCAGGCGACCATCACAATGATCGCCAACGCCCTCCTCGAACTGGGACTCATCCTCGAGACAGGAAAGGACATGAGTTCTGGTACCCAGGGACGAAAACAGGTATTCCTGTCCATCAACAAGGAAAAGCACCGGATCATCGCTATGAACCTCGGTCGGAGCCTGGTCCAGACAGCCATTTGCGACCTGGCGGGGAATATCCTGCACAAATCAGAACAGTATCTGGAACTTTTCAAGGACAGCGAGTTCGCAAGCGTTATGATTGAAGAGAGGGTCGTAGGCATTATCCGGGACCTCATGCGTGACTTCGACATGGACAGCCAGGATCTCCTGGGAATTTCCATAGCTGCCCCCGGTCCGCTGAATTCAGGGAACGGCATCCTCCGAAGCCGTGTCACGGACGGAAGCGGCCAGCCCTCGGCGGCGCCCTTCGACTGGCGTGACATCCATCTGAAAGAGGCCGTGCGGCGCGAGTTCTCGGTCAATGTCTTCGTCGAGAACGATGCCAACATTTCTGCGCTCGGAGAGAGCTGGTTCGGGGGCGGCGGTGGTGTATCCAACCTGGCGATATACATGATCGGTTTCGGCACAGGCGCGGGAGCGATCATCGACGGGATGCTCTACAGGGGGGCCGAGGATGTCGTTGCGGAGATCGGCCATGTCACCGTCAACTTCAACGGGCCGGAGTGCCGCTGCGGAAACATTGGATGTCTCGAACTCTACTCGGACTTCCACAACATAATCGATGACTATGACCGCCGCAGGGGCCAGACCTGGAAAATTCCCGCCCGACAGCTGCCGAACTCGGAGGCTGTCCTCCGGATCAAGGGGATTTTCGAGGAGGCGGCTGCAGGCGGGGCCGAAGCGGTCGAGGTGCTTACCGCGCACGGCAGGGTGCTGGGGCTGGGCGCGGTCACACTCGCCAACATCCTCTGCCCGGAGAGGATCATCATCTCGGCCAACGACCTCGGTGACATCGACCTTTCAATACTAATTATTCAGATCCAGGAGGCGGTCCGCCGGAGGGCCTTCCCTTCCATCGCGGACAAGGTCGGGGTTGTCGCCTCGACCCTGGGAAGGGACATCACCCTGTATGGAGGGATCGTGCTCGTGCTTCAGGATCTATTCCTCAACATCGCGGAGTGAGGGAAGGAGGGGCTGGTCTTCGGTCATCGCTGATATGCACATTTTCGCAGGACACACTTTTGCAAGGAGAGACGACAGATGAAGATGAGAAGATTGCTGGTGGCCATGGCCATCATGATGGCGCTCCTGCCGACCCTCGGCTGGGCGCAGAAGAAGACCCTTACTTTCTGGACCCTGCAGCAGGCGGCCATCGACATCCAGACGGCGCAGCAGAACGCGGTCAAGGATTTCGAGGCAAAGTTCAATTGCACGGTTCAGGTCACGTCCTTCCCCTACGTCGAACTGCGTGACAAGATGCTCACTGCCGTCGCGGGGGGGCAGGGACCCGACCTCCTCCTCCTGGACCAGATCTGGGTCTCCCAGTACGCAGCGGCCAAGTACGTCATGCCCATCACCAACCTGATGAAGACTTCGGGCATCAAGGCCGACGACTACTTCCCTGGCGCCTGGGGAGCGGGCAGCTACCTCGGCGAAACCTACGCCGTTCCCTTCGACGTAGGCGTCTGGGCCCTCATGTACTACAACAAGGACATGTTCAAGGCCGCCGGCCTCAATCCGGACAAGCCACCGGTCACCTGGGACGAGTTCCTGGTCGCGGCCAAGAAGCTCACCAAGGGAGACAAGTACGGAACCGCTGTCTGGCTCGGCAAGGGCGACGCCATCCAGTGCATGACCGACGCCTTCACCTTCTCCGGTGGCGGCAAGATCATCAGCGACGACGGCAAGAAAGCCCTCCTCAACAGCCCCGCCGGCGTCGCGGCCCTCAATTTCTGGAAGGCCTGCGCCGAGGTCAGCCCTCCTGGAACGGTGGGACGTGACGAGGAGGAATCCTTCAAGCTCTTTACCGCCGGACAGGTGGGCATGTTCTTCTACGGCGAGTGGGGCCAGGATTCCATCGCATCCCGCGCGCCGAAACTCAACTATGGAGTGGCCAACCTTCCCAAGCCCACCAACGGCAAGTCAGTCGGAACCTTCGGCGGCTTCAACATCGGCATCAACGCGCAGTGCGCAAACAAGGACCTGGCCTGGGAGTTCGTCAAGTACAGCACAAAGAAGGACGTCAACCAGAAGATCACGATGCTGACCCCGGCCAACAAGGCCGCTGCCAACGCCTATCTCAAGGAGAAGCGGAAGTTCCCGGACACGATCTACCAGCAGCTCACGCTCGCCCTGTTCCGTCCCTCGGTTCCGAATTATCCCGAGATCGCGGAAATCCAGAGGACGGCTACCGGCAAGATCCTCCTCGGGGAGATGGATACCAAGGCTGCGCTCGACGAAGCAGCTGCGGCTATCGACGCATTGCAGGATTAGGCATACTTGACCTGATCACAGGCGGGCGGGGCTCGAGCCCCGCCCGCCTTTCTTGACCGAAGAGGGGGGATCTTGGCCGAAATGATAGCAGCACCCGCTGGAGGCGATGCCTCGGCAGCAGCCAAACGCGCCAGGCGCAGGCCTTTCCGCCAGCGCCTGGCAAACGCGCTGACGGGATACGCCTTCACGGGACCGGCGATAATCCTGATGTTTCTGCTGGTGGTCATCCCCGTCGGCTACACGATCTACCTCTCGCTCTTCGACACGAGCCTGACCAAGCCCGTACCCCTGTTCTTCGGCCTCAAGGGTTTCCAGAAGCTCTTCAAGACCCCGATCGCCCTCATGGTGATCCGCAACTCCCTCCTGTGGACAGTATTGGTCGCATTTTTCCAGTTCGCCCTCGGCCTTGCCACAGCCCTGGTCCTGAACCGGACCTTCAGGTTCCGCTGGCTTGCCCGGAGCCTCATCATCATCCCCTGGGTCATTCCCGGTGTCGTGGCAGGCATGGTGTGGAGGCTTTTCTACGACGCCCAGTTCGGCTTCCTCAATTCCGCCCTCACCCGCCTGGGTTTCGGCAACCTCCACATCGATTGGCTGGGGCTGCCTGGTCTTGCGATGGCCTCGGTAGTGGTCGCTGCCATATGGAAGGGCTTTGGATTCTCCATGCTGATGTACCTCGCGGCCTTGCAGGGCGTACCCAAGTCGCTCTACGAATCGGCGGAAATCGACGGGGCGGGGACCCTTCAGCGTTTCCTCTATATCACCCTGCCCTCGATAGCCAGCGTCATCCGCACTACCCTCCTTTTGACCTCGATCTGGACTTTCAACTACTTCGAGATCATCTATGTCATGACCGGTGGCGGACCCATCAGGTCCACGCACATCGCGCCGACCTACATCTATGAACTCGCCTTCACCAACTTCAATTTCGGCAATGCCTCGCGCTTCGCCGTCCTCAGCTTCCTTTTGGTAAGTGTACTGAGCATCCAGTACATACGCATTATCTTCAAAAGGGAGAAACTGTGATTACCCGCAGACATGTGCGTGCCCGGGAGAGCCTGGCCCTGAAACTGCTGTGGGGCTCGGCGTTGATTGCGATACTCTGTTTCATCCTGTTTCCGATAACGCAGATGCTGTCGACAGCCTTCAAGGGCCAGACAGAGCAATTTTCCTTCCCTGTCAGCTTCCTTCCCAAGCAGTGGACCTTCATCAATTTCGAGCAGGCACTGCAGTACAAGGCCTTCCTGCGCTATTTCCTCAACAGCCTCGCGATGTCCTCGGTGACCACGGTCGCAGCGGTGATCATCTCCCTGCTCGGCGCCTACGGCTTTACGCGGCTCCAGTTCCCGGGCCGGAAATTCTTCCTGGCCATGATCATCTTCAGCCAGATGTTCTGCCTCGCCGCGATCATCATTCCGATCTACAGGATCCTGGCTGCCCTCCACCTCATCGATAGCTACCTCGGACTCCTCGTGGCCTACCTGACCTTCTCGGTACCCATCGGCGTCTGGCTGCTCCGGAGCTTCCTCATGAGCGTACCCGTCGAACTCGAGGAAGCTGCCCTGGTCGAAGGCGCCACCAAGTTCGAGGCTTTCCGGAAGGTCGTCGTGCCCCTCCTCAAGCCAGGCATCGGAGCCACGGGAGCCTATGTCTTCTTCCTGACCTGGCAGGAGTTCCTCTTCTCCCTTGTCATCATGACAGGGAAGGAGCATCGCACCCTTCCCGTCGGCATCATGGATTTTGTCGGGCAGTACGAAACCAATTGGGGCAACCTCATGGCCTCCTCGATACTGGTTGTGCTGCCTGTCCTTGTCATCTTCGTTTTCATCCAGCGACAGCTCATCGCGGGCCTCGTCGAGGGCGCAGTCAAGGAATAGGAGGAACTCCGCATGACCCCCAAGCAACGCCTGATCACCACCCTCGATGGAGGAAGGGCTGACCGTCTCCCGGTCACCACGCATCACGTCATGCCCTATTTCCTCGAAAAGTACATGGGGGGCATTTCCAACGAAGCGTTTTTCAACCACTTCGGGATGGACCCCATCCGCTGGGTCTATCCCCACCGGCCAGACACGGCCAAGGGCAATTATTACAATCCCGGGCAGTCGAAGACGGGATTCCTCGAAACGAGGCTGATCTCCTCCCCTGAATGGCACATCGAGATGGAGGACGCCCAGGCCGACGAGGGTATCCAGAGGCATTTCAGGTTCAATACTCCAGGCAAGACGCTGACGATGACCCTGGGCATCAACAACTACACCTCCTGGGTGACCGAGGCCCTCGTAAAGGAAAAGGGCGACATCGATATCATCGCGAGCTACGCCACCATCCCGCTCTGCGACGTGGAAGCGGTCAACAAGGAGGCCGAGGAGTTCGGCGACCGCGGCCTCATCCGTGGCCACATCCCCTGCTTCGACGTCTTCGGGCAGCCGGGATGCTGGCAGGACGCCTGCTGCCTCTTCGGCACCGAGAAGATGATCATGGAGACCTTTGATGATCCTAGTTGGGTGCATCAGTTCCTTGAAATCCTCCAGGCGCGGAAACTGGGTTACATCGCCTCGATGAAGGGAGCCAGGTTCGACCTCAACGAGCTCGGAGGGGGGGACGGTTCATCGACGCTGATCTCGCCCAAACTCTTCAACGAGTTTGTCGCACCCTATGACTCGAAGCTCATCGCCGCAGCCCACGAGGCGGGCCAGCGCATCGTCTACCACACCTGCGGCGGAATGATGCCCATCCTCGAGGACATCGCGGCGATGAAGCCCGACGCGATGGAGACCTTCACCCCTCCGGAGATGGGTGCGGACGTAGACCTCAAGGAAGCCAAGCGCCGGATCGGCGACAGGGTCTGCATGATCGGTGGATTCAACCAGGTCCACTATTTCTCCGGCTGTAGAGCCGAGGAAACGAGGGCCTACGTCCGTCGCTGTTTCGCGGAGGCGGGTGAGGGCGGAGGCTTCATCCTCGCCCCCTCGGACCACTTCTTCGATGCGGATCCCGATCTCATCATGGCCTTCGCCGATGAGGCAAGGAAATGCGTATATTGATGACCACTATGGCGGTACCGGGTGGCTGAAGGATGCTGCCCGCCCGCTGCAGAGTGGGGGGCCGTCGGCTCCCGCTGCACGAACCTGTAGACGTGGAGGGAATCGATGGCAGGATTGAAGAAGCTCAGCGAGCAGGAACTGACCTATTACAACACCGAAGGGTATCTCCTTCGCCAGGCACCGATGCTGAGCGACTGGAAGTTCAAGGCGCTGAAGACCCATTTCGCCGAGCTGCTGGCTGCCCTCAAGCCAGAGCAGCGTCCCGAGTTGATGGACGTCCCCCACTTCACCGATATCGCCCTCTTCGAGTGGCTCTTCGACGAGGGGGTACTCGATGTCGTCGAGGACATCCTCGGCCCGGACCTCGACCTCTTTTCCAGCCACTTCATCGCCAAGCCCCCGGGAGGCAGCCTCCGCGTGCCCTGGCACGAGGATTCCAACTACTGGAAGGGCATGCTGGAGCCCATGGAGGTGGTGACTGTCTGGCTGGCCCTCGACGACTCAGATGAGGGCAACGGCTGCATGTATGTCATTCCCAGGACGCACGACAATGGTTTTTCGGATTATTACGACGTCCCCGCCGACAAGAACGTCTTCGTGACCGAGATTCGGAAGGGTCAGTTCGACGAGGGCCTGAAAAGACCCATGCTGCTGAAGGAGAACCAGGCCAGCCTCCATCATGCCAAGCTCATCCATGGCAGCCCCTCGAACGCCAGTTCGCGCTGGCGCACAGGTTATACGATGCGCTACATCGCCTCTTCGACCAGGCTGCCTCCCGACAACCTCGCCAGGCACCAGCTCTATCACGCGCGAGGCCGGGACCATGGGGTCAACCGTTACGGCGATCCGGGCACAACCTATCCGGAGCTCCTGCTCAACCGGAAGATGCGCGGGCACTGAGGGCACTGAGGGCGGGGAAAGAGGCTGGAACCGTGGAAATGCAATAATTGGGAAGGGCTCGGGGATACGCCTCCCTGGCTCTTCCCCCTTCCCGCCTCTTCCAGTATGGTGTCGCCATGAATGGCGAAGAATCAACGCGTCCAGCAGCTGCTGGAATACCGACGGCACTCTCCATCGACACGGTGAAGGATCTCTGGTCCAGGACCTACAACACCGAGGGCAAGCCCGACTGGTCGCATATCTTTCCCCACTATCATCCCGACGTGGTGTTCCAGGATTCCATCCAGCGGGTGGAAGGCAAGGAAGCGTTCATCGCGCTTTGTGACAGGCTTACCAGGCGCTGCGAGCAGCTGCGCATGGACATCCACAGGGTGGCCCAGGGCGGGGACTCGATCTTCCTTGAGTGGACGATGACCATGATGTTCCGGAAATTCCCGAGCACCCCCATGTATGGCTCCACCAAGCTGACCCTCCACGCTGACGGGAGGATCATCGCCCAGCGCGACTACTACGATCTCTGGGGTGACATCTTCAATGGCATTCCGGGATTCAGGAAGGGCTACCGCGGTTTCATGCGGAAGTACTTCGGATGAGGGAAGGGGTGAACGCGTGAAGCGGGAACTCCCCGAAGAGCTGCAATTCCTGGCCAGCCGCAAGGCTGTGCAGAAGAGCAGCGAAGCCTCGATGCGGGGGAAGTGCTGTGTCGTCACCGGCTCGACCTCTGGTGTCGGACTCGAAGCCGCCAAGCGGCTGGCAGCCGGAGGTGCCGACCTCGTCATGGTCTGCCGCAACCGGGCAAAAGCCGAGCCCATCCGTGCAGACCTCGTTGCGCGGCATGGGATCCGGATAGACCTGGTAGTCGGCGATTTCTCCGATCTCGCTTCGGTGCGCAGCGCGGCTGCGGAGGTCCTGGCCGCCTGTCCGCGCATCGATGTCCTGATCAACAACGCAGGCCTCCATTCCACAGCTCGTATCATGACCAACGCCGGCCTTGAACTTACCTATTGTGTCAATCATCTTGCCTCTTTCCTCTTTACGTCCCTCCTCCTCGACCGGCTCAAGGCGAGCGCTCCCGCCAGGATCATCCAGGTGAATTCCGAGGGACACCGCTTTGGAGGCCTTGATCTCGAGGACCTCGGCTGGAACAGGAGGCATTACACGGGCCTGCGCGGATATGGCGCTTCGAAGACAGCCCAGCTGCTCTGTGTCTGGGAGTTCGCCGACCTGCTCGAGGGCAGCGGGGTCACCATAAACGCCATGCATCCAGGCGACGTCCGGACCAATATCGGCCAGAACAACGGCCCGCTCTACAGGCTCTTCAGCCGCCTCGTGATCCAGCCCATGCTCAAGGATCCTGCCATCTCGGGCCAGGCCCTCTATTTCCTGGCGGCCGCCCCCGAATCAGCCAACTTCTCGGGCCGGTTCTTCCACCTGACACTCGAGGAAAAGCCAGCCGCCCACGCCCTTGACCGCGAGCTGGGCAGGAAGGCATGGGCTTCCAGCCAGGACCTTACCGGGCTTTTGCCAGGTCCTTGATCGCCTGGTCGGCAGCTAACTTCCCCGTCAGGATGCTGATGGGCAGGCCTGCGGGACTGAAGGTCCACTGACCGGCCTGCAGGACGTCCTGGATGGGCGTGAGTATGGATTTCGCGATTGCGGGCAGGTCATGCACCGCAGGCTGGGGATCGTTGGTGAAGGCCCAGCCGGTGATGGCTCCGTCGGCATTGCCCGTTAGTCGCTCTATGGTCAGCGGTGTGGAGTCAAAAGCCTGGATGACAGCCGCCTTCAGCCTCGGGAAAATGCCTGCGGAAAGCACATCCACGATGCAGGCCCGGCAAAAGGCGCGATACTCCTCGTACCAGCCGAGGGTAGAGACATGGCGATGGAGGGAATGCTCCATCAGGGTACTCACAATCAGGCCTGTTTTTCCCTCAGGTGCCAGGTTCGGATCGCGGAGGGCGGGACAGGAGACCTCATAGGTCGTCAGTTCAAGGTAGCGCCTGGTCCAGGCCAGGATGCGGGATCGATCGAGGGAGTACTGTCCTTCAGCCGGGGCCGGGAGCCTAAGCTCATCGAGATCCACTGTGGAAAGTCCGAGCCGCGATGGCGTATAGAAAAGGTGGGCGCTCGCCACCTCGGCGAAGTAGCTCCTGTCGATGTCGAGGGAAAGGAAGAGGGAGTAGACCGAGTCTCCACCCTTCTTGTCGGCGAGGTCCGCCTGCCTTGCCTCCACCAGCCGGCGCTTCGCCCCTACTGGCAATGTCGCGGCATCGAGGATGCGGTAGAGGGTCTTCTGGTCAGCTGCCCAGATGAGTTTCCTGTAGGAATGCTCTGCTCCGATTGAGTCACGCAATCTGTGCCGCCCGGGATCGACAGCGACAATCTCCATGCCACAGCTTATATTCCCGCCCTTGGAAAGTATGTACTGTCCGAGTTTCGCAGGGATGACACCCGTACCGCCCTTGGGATAGAGGTAGTCGAGGTAGAGGCTGAAATAGCTCAGTGCAAAGAAGCAGGGCGTCTTCTTGAAGAAATGCTGGTCGATGACGTCGATGAGGGCCTGGTTGGAAGTAAGCGTGGCAAGGTATTGGTCGATCGGCTCTGTGAGCCGGGCGACCTTGGGCATGGTCAAGAGGTATTTCAGCATCCAGGGCAGGATGGTCTTGAAGACATAGCTGGGGTCGCTCTTGAGATCCAGGAAGAGGGGATTGTCAATGCCGTAGAGGACATCCATGTAGTCCATCACCTTGCGGATCACGGCGATGATCCGGATGACATCGGGCCTGCTTTGCGGGAATTCACGCTCGAGGAGGGCCCGGTAGTCGGCGAGGCTATCTCCCGAGGTGAGCCGGAGCAGTTCGGCACCTATTCCTATCGAGACCGTGCTCGGGACGAATTCGATCTCGAGGCCAAGCTGCCTCAGCATGGGAAGCACGATGCCAGAATTCTCTACAGCCCGGGCGCCACCATCGAAGGTGAAACCATCGCGCTCGAAGGAACTGACAAGGCCGCCGCTCTTCGCCTCCTTTTCACAGACGAGGACCCCGAGCCCGGCCCGGGCGAGATAGGCGGCAGCAGTGAGTCCCGCCATGCCGCCACCCACTACCACGACATCATGCTGCTTCATATGGCGGGGATTCTTGCGTCAAGCAGCCTGCAAGGTCAAGACAAAGTTAGGCGCTCTGCAACCTGGCCAGGCGCGCGATCCTCTTGTAGAGGGCCTGGAGGAAGAACCTCGTATTGACGGTGTTGAGCGGTCCCGGGGGGATGATCCCCGCGAGGTCGGCATAATTGATACAGCGTACCCTGCTTCGCCCCTGATCCAGAACCGCAACCTCTATGCCGAAGGTATTGAGGGCCCTGATCGGTCCCTTTCGGGCCGGGGCCAGAGCGGAATAGCGGCTCCCGCCGGGGCAGGCCGCGTGGAGGATGGATTTGGACACGAAGAGTCGCGCTCCCGGGTCGATCGCATTCAGGACGACAAACTCCCGTTCCCGCATGAGGGGCAGCCGGGCTGCTGATCGGGCGGCTTCGAGGCGACAGCCCGGTTTCCAGGAATAGCGCTCCAAGGGGGGATCCAGATGGTCACGGGGATCGCTCATCGGGTCTATGACCGCATAACCTTCGGGGGATACAAGGTGATCGAAAAGCTCCCCGGCGGACATCCCGATGATTCCCGTGGAACGGGTCAGGAAAACCCCTGAAGCGGCGAAGGGTCCCGCCACCAGGCAGGACTCGACCAGGCAGGAGCCGTCCTTGGGGCTTGGGCGGCCGGCGTGGCTCTTCCAGCCTGGGGAAGCAATGAGGCGGTAAAACTCCTCGAAGATAGCCTGGGCAAAGGCTGCCGGCTCTGTCACGTACTGCTCAGCCATCAAGTATTCGCTTGCTGGTCTCGGGGAAACAGCCATTTCCTTCTCCCTTGGGCGCAGACACCCAGTTCCGCTGCGTCTCCGGTGGATACTAGCATGCGCCGCCTGGCGTCAGTAGTCGATGAAGCCGTCTGCGAAGCCTTGACATTGCCCGGCACCAAACCAACAATCGTCACAGTCCGCTTCCACCCTAGCACCTTTCCCAGGAGTTTATATGTCCGAAGGGATTACCAAGCGCCTCTCCTTCCTTGACCGCTGGCTCACGCTCTGGATCTTCCTCGCCATGGCACTCGGTGTCCTGGCCGGATCCCTGGTCCCCGGCGTCGCCGCCTTCTGGGACCGCCTCTCGGTCGGGACCACCAACATCCCCATCGCGATCGGCCTCATCCTGATGATGTACCCTCCCCTGGCCAAGGTGCGCTACGACGAGGTCAAGGACGTCTTCCGGGACAGGAAGGTCCTCATCCTCTCCCTGGTCCAGAACTGGGTAATTGGTCCCATTTTGATGACCGCGCTGGCCATCATCTTCCTCGGCGACAAGCCAGAGTACATGGTCGGACTCATCATGATAGGATTGGCACGCTGCATCGCCATGGTCATCGTGTGGAACGACCTGGCCAAAGGCGATACCGAGTACTGCGCTGGCCTCGTCGCCTTCAACTCGGTCTTCCAGGTCCTATTCTACTCAATATACGCATGGGTATTCGTGACGCTGGTCCCTCCCCTCTTCGGCCTGGCCGGGAGCGCAGTGAACGTAAGCATTGGAGCTATCGCCAAAAGCGTCGGCATCTACCTCGGCCTGCCCTTCGCAGCCGGCATCCTGTCCTGGTTTTTCCTCCGCAGGCTCAAGGGAGAGGTCTGGTACCGCTCCTCCTTCATACCGAGGATTTCTCCAATAACCCTCGTAGCGCTGTTGTTTACGATCCTCGTGATGTTCAGCCTGAAGGGGGAGAGGATCCTCGCCCTCCCCTTCGACGTGGTCAGGATAGCGATACCCCTCCTCATCTATTTCGTCGTGATGTTCCTCATCAGCTTCGCCATGGGCCGTGCCATCGGCGGCAGCCACGCCAGGACGGTCACGCTGGCATTCACGGCAGCGAGCAACAACTTCGAGCTCGCGATAGCAGTTGCAGTTGCGGTCTTCGGCCTCGGGTCGGGGCAGGCCTTCGCCGCGGTCATCGGCCCCCTCATCGAGGTACCCGTGATGATCGGCCTCGTTTGGGTAGCCGGACGCCTGGACC
Organism: uncultured Spirochaetota bacterium; assembly: GCA_903821875.1. Lineage (GTDB taxonomy): Bacteria > Spirochaetota > Spirochaetia > Treponematales > Rectinemataceae > CAIJMU01. Next base: position 21,865 of record CAIJMU010000146.1, on the reverse strand, counting down.
CGGCCTTCGGGAAAAAGGGACAGCCTTGATCCGGGTCCTCTTCCTCTGCGTCCATAATTCCGCGCGCAGCCAGATGGCCGAAGCCTTCCTGAAGGAATTCGGCGAAGGCCGTTTCGAGGTCGAAAGCGCAGGGCTCGAGCCGGGGAAGCTCAACCCCTACGTCGTCCGCGCGATGGCGGAGGTCGGTATCGACATCTCCAACAAGCCCACCAGAAGCGTCTTTGACCTCTTCGAAGCGAAAAAGGTATTCCAGGTTGTCGTCACTGTCTGCTCGAAGGAGGCCGCCGAACGTTGTCCGATCTTCCCCGGGCTATCCGAGAAGCTCCACTGGCCCTTCGATGATCCCTCGGGCATGAGGGGCAGCGACCTTGAGATCATGGAAGGCGTGCGCAGGGTCCGGGACCAGATCAGGGATGCGGTTCAGGCGTTTATCACGGAGCGGAAGGGGACGTGAGCCCTAACTCGGCGCAAGCCTCGCGTGGCTCCTGTAGCAAAATGAGAAAGGACAAGCCGCGTTTTATGAAAGTCTGCAGGATAGCCGACATCGAGGATTCCGATCCGGAAAAACGTTTTGTCCTGACAGATCAGGCAACACTGGTCACCCTCGAAATCCCCTTGATGGATCGGAGCCCTGATTGCGGCCGACTCGTGAACTTGTAACAGTTGCTGGAGCGGGAAGGAGGCAACCCCGCCATGATCGAGGCTCTTACAGAACACGACAAGTTCTTTGCCGAAGTCGATGAAGCATACCAGAAATTCCATGATAACCCCGAACTCATGTACGAGTACGAAGCCCGTCAGAAATGGCTGCACGACCAGGCTACCTACATCGAGGAAGCCCGGGCCGAGGGTGAGCGTGATGGGAAGCTCGAGGGGAAGCGCGAAGCGGCACGCAACCTCATGCATCTAGGTGTGACGGTGGACATCATCGAAAAGGCGACCGGGCTAAGCCAGAAGGAGATCGAAGAACTTTGATGTGCTGTCGGCCTCAAATTCAAACACAGGCCGCCCAGTTTGGGCCCTCACAAATGCCCGCACGTTTGGGGCATCGAGTTGGGGCTGACACCGCCCCCCCCCCCAGAGAGATGCCCTCCTGGCTTTCGCGTACTCCTTTCAGACTAGGCAAAAAGCCCGACTAGCAATTCCGGCTCAAAATAATACCATTATAGCAATCAGGCATACTCAGGTCTTGAGTACGCCCAATTGTAATAATATGTTTCCATACAATGAATTGCCTATGATGCCCAAAGCTCCGTCTACAAACCGTCTACAAAAGCAGGGCAAAAGCCCGCTTCAAGACATGAAGTCCCGAACACCCGGACCTGCCCGCCGGGGCTTCACCGCCAGTTTCTCAGGCTCTTGCGCGCGGGTCTTCGGCGAAGACTCGCAAGGGTTCGGTGAGGCGCGAAAGGGTTCGGAAAGCTCATCCTCTGCGCGTGGATCAATAATTTGCACCGTTATCACGCGAGGCATTTCTTGAACATCCGCCTTCAACAGCTCGAGAGACTGTGAGGGCATTCCCCAGCCTCGGTTGAGAAGGGCCTCCGCCGCGCGGAGCCGGTCCGCGTCCCGTGCCAGCTCATTCAAGAGTATCTTTTTTAGTACCCCTATCGCGTCTTCAGTGAGTAACCTGCAAGCTTCAGTCACGGAGGCCGGTATCTTTTTCCGCCCGCCTCCGGGGTTGCCTTTCGTAAACGGTTTCCCCCGCGTGCCTTTCGTCATTGGTCCCCCTCCGCGTTTTCTCCGCGTTTCTTCGCGTAGTATCTTAGCGTTCAACGTGCGAACCGCGCAATTGCCCGGACCTTCGAGTCAATTTCATCCGTCAATGCTTCCGTGGTAGTCACCCGCGAATCCTTCGCCAGCTCCCGGAGGTCCGCGCGCATCCTTGAAGCCTTCAGCCGGTCCAGCGCCCCGGAGGCGAGGCCGTCCCGGATGATGGTTTCGGCCCTGTCCAGCCCGAGGGCCTGAAGCCCTAGAGCCGCAAGCGTATCCTTGAAGCCCTTCGGTGTCATTCCGTTCATAATTAGTACAACCTCCCGTTGCTTGGGCACCTTGAAGTAGAGAGCCGCCCATGCCTTTGCCGCCAACACGTAGTTGTCCGCCTCCGCCAGCTCCCACGGGCTGACAGGATGGCCGAAAACACGCTTCAGGCCCCGCTTCCAGCGCAGCTCAAGCCGGAGGGCGAAGCCCCCGTCCAGAGGGCAGGGCAGGGCCTCCGGGGCGGTTTCCTGGCCCTTGTCGTACCCGCTGAAGCTCCGGCCTCCATTGGCAAACGTGACGGTCCCGCCGTTGCCGTGGGTATGCTTGCCGAAGCGCGCCAGCGGTCCCCATGCTGCAAGGTACTCTCGCGGAGGCGCTTTGACTGGGAGGGTCCGGCCCACCTCGAGCCGGTAGACCTGGCCCTTCCCCAGGTCCATGCCGCTTTCCGCTTCCAGCTTCCCGAGGGCGGCACGGAGGCCTTGCCGGGTCAAGGGCAGCGCGTTCCCCCCGTTCAGGTACTTTGGGAGGCTCCCCTCCACAAAGACAGCGTCCAGCCCTTGAATGACGCGGAGGTTCCCGAGCGTGCCCCGATAGCACCCGTCCTGCCGGAGAGGGCGGAGGCCCGCAAGCCGGTCCAGCGGGGCAAGGGCACCCGGTAGGAACACGCTCAGGGAGTCCATCATATTTCAGGCTCTGTATCAATATTTGATGCGAACTGCACATTGTTATCTAAGCATTGGAAGTCTGAGGGTTTGAGGGTTTCAAACGTGAGGAGCGCCGGGGCAGCCACTTCCTCCGCCACTCCACCGTCAAGCCACGAGAGGAAAAGCGTCTCAGCTTGCTGCCCGAGCTTGAGAAAGACGAGGACGGTCAGCGTCCCGGCTTCCTCGTCCCGGATGGTCAAGATTGCATCCTTGCGCGGTCCAATGTCCCCATAGCCCCGCCCCGGATGATCAGGGGAAGGCTCGAATATGCTGGAAACATTCCGGCCCTTTTCGCCCTTCGCCTTGCCCGGTGCCGCGAGTATCAGCCCGCCCTTGCGCGGGTCCGGGGCGGCGCCTTCCTTCACCCGCCAGCGGTTCACGTAAAGGACAGGCTCCCCGGTCCGCTTCAGTGGACAAACGAGAGGCGCATAGCATCCCGGCCCGTGCCACCCGGTGAGGTCAAAACGCGTTCCCTGTCCGTCTGTCCGGTGCCGCGTGAAGCGGTACACGTAATCAGGCCGCGTCATGCCCGGCCCCCGAGCGCGTCCACCTTCGCATTCAGCTCAAAGTCCGCGCTCCGCCGTCCCCGGAGGGTGAAGGCCTCGAGGTCTGCACGGGTGAAGTAGAGCTTGCCTCCGTTGGGGCGGTAGCAGGGCAGTCGGCCCCGCATGACCAATTTGTAACAATAGGACGGTTTCATGCCGAGGTAGGCCGCCGCCTCCCGCATGGTGAGGGGTGCCCCTTCGGGCTTTGCATTGTCAGACATGCTTGCTTCTCCTTTCGCTTCTAGCGATAGGATAAAGCTAGCCCTTTTACGTACTAATTATGTTTACCTAGAGTTTACAAAAGCATGGGTATTTGTTTCCCGAGGGTTTACCTTGACCCTCCGAAGTTGGCGTTTCGCACGCTTTTCAGACTGTCGGGGTTCACCGGAGCGCCCCGGACTGTGAATAACTCCGCCGCCTGCTTGTCGGTCACATGGTCAATTGTCCCCTCGTTCTCGAGCTTCAAAAGCATGACCGCGAGGTCCTTCAGGCCTCCGCGAATATTGAGCTTCACCGGAGGCGAGGGCAGCGGGGCAGGGTCCGGGGCGGTCACCGGGGATGCGCCCTCCGGGTCCGGTCCCGCGAGCGTGTCAATGAACTCTCGCATAGGGTTCAGTGCATGGTTCCAATTCTCCCGCGCGCGAGCGTAGCGTTTCTCAATTCTTGACTTCGGTACCGGGTCCGGCCCTTCCTCGGTTTCGCTCATGCCCCCGCCTGCCTTTCGGTCATGTCCAGCGCCGGTAGCGAGTCCACCGCCGCCCTGAAGGCTGCCGCGCCCGTCTTTGCGTACAATGCTGTCATGCTGATTTTCGAGTGACCTAAAAGCCGTTGCACCGTGGTAGCGTCCGCCCCCGCAGCGAGTGTCCAACTGGCAAAAGCCCGCCTAGCGTCATGGAAACCGAGCGGGCGTGTCAGCCCCGCCGCTGCCGCCCATGCCTTGAGGTACTTTGTCGGGTTCGTCTTTGTCCCCGCGACAACAGGGAATAGCGGCTCCGCGCGGTCAAGGGTCTGTGAGTCCTTTATCAATCCCCAGGCCCCAGGATTCAAGGGGACAAGGATTGTCTTGCCGGTTTTCTGCATGGTCATGTTGATTGAAAGGACAGGCTCCCGGACAATGTTTCCCCATGTGGCGCGCTTCAAGTCCGATACCCGCAAGCCGGTCATGCACCCGAATAGGAAAGCCCGCTTCACGTCCGCCCCAAGCGTCCCGCCTACCGGAGTCCGCACAAGCGCCGCGAATTCGGCTTGCGTGAGGATGGTCCTTTCCGCGTCCGGGGCTTTGATGGTCTTCACTCCACCGGCGGGGGAGCGCGGTATCAACCGGTCCCGGACTGCGGTTTTGAGAACCTGCCGAAAGAAGGCGTCAAACCGCGCGCAGGTGGACAGAGAAAGCTTCTGGCTCCGAAGGAAGTCTTGAAAGGCTTCTACCGTCCGCTCCGTCACCGCCCCCAGCGTAAGGCTGCCCGCGAACTCCACTATGTGGGGCACGCAGGTCTTGAATGACTGATACCGCGCGCGCTCCCCTAGCTCCTTCGCGTAGGCCGCCAGTGACTTCCTGCCCGCCGCCGGGTCAATGATGCCTTGTTCCCCGGAGGCTAGCGCCAGCTCCCGCCTCCCCTTCACGATAGCGGCCGTCCTCATCATTTCCTTGTCGGTCTGCTTGTCCCCGCTCAGGGTCATGTGAAGCGCTTCCCATGTCCGCCTCCCGCCGGTGTAGACGTCAAGGTAGAGCTTGCCGCGTTTCACCCTAACATGGACTCCCATTGCCGCCTCCCGTCTACATGCCGTCTACACTGAGTCTACAAAAGGAAGGCTAGGGAAGCAATAGAAGGGAAGGGAAAAGAAAAGCCCCGGATTCGCCCGGAGCTTTAATTCTATGCTGGCAATGACTTAGCGCTTCTCTTTTTTTCTTTCCGTTTCCTTGAAAAAGGCTATGGTCTGTTCAGGTCTTGAACTTCCCAACAGTTGACTCAAGCTGCTCGGCGAGGCTGCCGAGTTCATCCGTGCTCGTGCGAACCCGCTCGCCTCCCTCGCCAATGACTCCCATGGAGCTGTTGATGCCAGCCATGTCGCGGGCGATCGAGGCCGAGACGCTCGCGGTCTGGGCAACGCGCTCGTTGGCATCGCGTACCCCCAGCGAAGCCTGGGCGATGTTCTCGGCCACTTCCCTCGTGACAGAGGCCTGCTCCTCAATCGATGCGGCAATGCTCGCGACGATGTCACCGACGTCCTTGATCACATCCGCTACCTTGTGGATGTCGCCGATGACATGATCGGCAGAATCCTGGACACCCGCGATCTTGAGCTTGATGTCTTCGGTGGCGGCTGCAGTCTGGCGGGCGAGTTCCTTGATCTCGTTGGCGACCACGGTAAAGCCCTTGCCGGCAGCGCCGGCGCGGGCTGCCTCGATTGTGGCGTTGAGTGCAAGGAGGTTGGTCTGCGAGGAGATATCGGTGATGGTCTGGGTGACCTTTCCGATTTCCTTGGCGGCCTTTCCGAGCTGCTGCATGAGCTCGGTGATGGAGCGCACCTGGGTGGTAGACTCCTCGCTGATCTTCCGGGCACGGTCGGAGTTGCCGGCGATCTCGGCCACGGTGGAACTCATCTCCTCGGTGGCGGCAGCCACCGAGGAGAGATTTGTCGCCGCCTCTTCCATGCTGGCCGCGACTGACTGGGTGTTGGCGCTCGCCTCCTCGGCCGCAACCGCTACCGTCTGGGTCTTTTCGGATACTGAGTGCACTGACTCGGCCGTGGTTTCGGAGACTTCCGAAAGGTTCGCAGCAGAGTCCACGAGGGTCTTCACACCTCCCGCGACGTCCTCGAGGAGCTTGCGAGTGTTTGCGATCATCCCCTGGAAACCGCGCCCGAGTTCCCCTAGTTCGTCTCCACGGTCAAGGAGCGCCGCAGGTACTTCCCGCGAAAAGTCGCCCCCGGCGAGGAGCACGGTCATCTTGACGCTTTCGCCGATGGGAGCAGCGATGGAACGCCTGATGAAAAAGAAGAATACAATTGCTATGAGTATGGCGAGCGGTACGACCCATCCGATGGTCTGGAACATGCCCGCGGCGATGACTGCGTTGAGGCGGGAGAAACCGGTCTTGAGGACGAAGGCGCCATGGACCTCCCCCGCCTTCCAGCCTTCCATGGTGAAGCCGATCTTGTCCTTGCCGTCGCCGGTCGGGCTCGTGCGTGGATCCCCGTGGCAGGCAAGGCAGTCCTCGGACAGGACGATGGGCCTGGCGTAGAGGATGGTGTCGCTCGCCTCGTCGGCCACGAAATAGTCCGCCCGCTTGCCTTTCTCAAGCTCCACGAGGAAGAGCTCCTCGGCAGCGGTGGGAAGGTTCTTGGCGTTGCGTGCCTGATGCTTGGGTATGCGGAACTCATAGCCCTCCTGCTCGGCCACTTTCTGGATGGCGGTCCAGGCGGCAACAACAGGAACGGTCTTGTAAAGGGCGGAGGCACGGAGCTCGCCGCTCTGCTTGAAGTCCTCCATTAGTTTTTTCTGGTCGAAGGCTCCCAGGCTGTTGAGGGCCGAGATGGAGGCCCTCGTGCTCTCGGCTTCGAGGATGGCCGCCCGCATGGTAGCCAGAGTCATCGTGATGCCCTGGCTCCTGATGACGCTCCGCTGGACGACTATGCCCGCCGTGACGGCAAGAACGACAGCCGCCAGCGTCATGACTACTATCTTGGTTCCAAGCTTGAGGGTCTTTTTTGCCGTGTGGCTGGATTGCTCATTCATCGTGTATCTCCCGCCTCATGACTTCGATTGGGGTCATGAGTGACAAAGCTGATGATCCAGGGCCTTCGGGAGCCACTTTCCAGCACAGCCCCGAAACCCAGGTTGAACCATCGCTCAGACAAGTCTAGTGCCCGGGGGTGAGTAGGTCAATTGAGCTGCCAACAGGCGAGGGCTTTCCTGGGGAAGGCGGGGCTCGGCTACTGGTAGATGATGAGGTCCGGGACAGGATTGAGGGCGAGGACTTCGGTGGGGGTCAGGAGGGGCTCGTCATAGCCGGCACCCCGCACCCAGGTCTTGAAAAAGAGCTTGAAGCCCTTGTGGGGCATATTGAAGGCCTTCGCGTTCCAGGCATAGCTGTTGCGTTTCAAGTCGGGATTGCCAAAGCCGTCGGCGGTGTGGATGAGACGGACACCCGCATAGTCAGACCTGACGCGATCCCGGCCGCTTATCATCTTTGAGGTGAACTGATGGACGACGAGGAGGCGCTCATCCGTCAGTTCATGCCCCGAGAGCCACCCTGCCATCATGGACTGGGCCTGGTTGAGCTCCTCGGCGCTGATGGAACCAATAGTACGCATCGGCTCGGTCGTGCGCCACTCCGGATCCAGGGCGAGATGGACGTTGGGTGAAGCAAGCCAGGGAAGGAGCCGTGCCATGGCCTGGTCGACGCCGAATTTGCCGATCTGGTGGTCGAGAAAAACGATGATGCCCTGGCTGGCTGCATAGTCAACCCATTCGCGTACTACGGAATCCCGGAGGTAGCCAATCTCGCCGCCTGGCCAGCAGGCGCCATATATAATGTAAAAAGCTGGTATGATGCCCGTGCCGTTCTCCGCATCGGAATACATGCGCGCATAGCCGAACAGGAGCCTGGCCAGTTCCTCCTTGGGATACTCCCCGAGGATGCCCATGCTCCGGGCACCGGGCTTGCCGTAAAAGGCCAGGATGCGATGGCCTGCGAGGCCAATGTCGATATCTCCGGGAGGGGAAAGAGGCGCAAAGTCGGTCGGTGCATCATGGGAGGAGTCTGGATTCTGGGCTGCAGGAGGCTGCCGCGTCGCGGGCGGGACTGCTTCGGGAGCTGGAGTCTGGGAGCCTTCGGCGGCAGGAGGGGGTGGAAGCTCGGGAAGGAGAGGCAGCCTCGACCCGATCAGGGCCTGGTCGTTCGCTCCCCAAATCCGGGGATCGTCGGAGTCGCCATAAGCCGGGGCAAAAAAAAGCGCAAAGGCGCCGTAGGCTGCCAGAAGGAGTAGTCGCCGCAAGGCCATGGATACCTCTGAAACAAGTGATAGGCGCCCCACCGGGTCCGCGAAGGCAAGCGGACCAGACAGAAGGTCCACGGAGGGTCCACGGAACGCATGGCAACCCCTATCTTGAATTTCGGCATGAAAGCCTTATTTCCGAAGTGGCTGATCGCGCCGATAATCGGAGGGTCATGACCAGAACCATCCCAGCTCGGAGGTGGCAGGCGCTTCTGCCTGCCCTCGGCTTACTCCTCATCTGCAACGGTGGGCCATCCTTCGCGGCGACCCAGTCGCCGATCGCCCTGCCCGGGGACCATCCCCTGGGTTCGATACCTGAGAACTCCGACCTCCGCCAGCGAGACCTCGAGACCTTCATCTCAGCCTCACCCGCTGTAGCCCAAAAGCTGGCACGGGGCCGGTTTGAGAATCCCTGGGGCACGTGGCAGCGGCAGTCCATCCGCTCCGGCCCCTCCCTGTACCTCGTCTATTCCGCGCGCCGCGACGGTTCATGGCCCCTTTATTCCCAGGGTTCCTGGGTTGCCAAGAAGGACAGCACGAGCGGCGCCATCCTCCAGATCAAGCTCTTCCTCAAGAGTGATCCTGGTACCTTCATCAGGGTCTATCCAGATTCAGGCAGGGTCTACCTCGACCTCGTGATCTACGGCGGCGTACTCAGGGAGGGCGTTCCCCTCCCCTTCGACTGGAAGACCTGCCTCACAATCAAAACCTCTGCGATCATCGAAGCCACCCGCGCTACGGTAGACTGGGCCCTCCTCGAACCGGATCCGGCCCAGTACGCAGACGTCTCCATCCTCGCAGGAAAAATCCGCGCGGGACTTACATCCCTGCGCTACGCTGACGACGGTGGGCTGGACGAGGAAGGCCGACCGGTCTATATAGCAACGGGACTCCCCCAGCCTGCAAAGACGGCAGGACTCAACTGCTCGGGCTTCGCCCAGTGGGTCGTCGACGGCCTTATCCGTCCTGAAACAGGAGCATTTGTCGGCGCCGCGGAGCTCTCCCAGCGGCTCGAGGAAACCAGGAAATCCTCCGTGGTCGAGCGCTTCGAGGAGGCCCTGGATCCTTATTTCGGCCTCGATTGGACGAGGAACCTCGCCTTTGCGGCACGTGCTGCCCTCGAGTCCCCGAGGCAACAGTCAATCCTGGAATCTGACCTCCGCCAGTCCCCCTTCTCGCTTGTCGCGCCCTCGCGCTCTGCCGTCAATGGCGGTCGCGAGTACCTCGAGTTTCCCGACTACGCACAGGACGCTGGCTTCCCGACCGAGGGTCTCGCCGCACTACTCTGGTGGCAGGCAATCCACGACCCGGGCTACTTCTACCTCGCATCCTTGAGCGAACAGGACAAGCGCGGCCTCAGGCACCATTATCACGTCGCAGTGCTCCTGCCCTGGTTCGACTCAGGCGGCGCCTTTACTGTGGATGTCTTCGAAAGCGCTGCCGAGACAAGCCTCATCACCCTCAGCGCGAGGACCGCTGGCCAGATGGTGCATCTGGTAAGGGTGAAGGCTTCCCGCGATTTCGAAGCGCCTGGACTAAGCGGTGCCGGGGACTGAGGGAAGCGACCGCGATGCGTCTTTCTTTCCTTGGCACTGGGACAAGCCACGGCGTCCCGGTGATCGGGTGCCGCTGCCCCGTGTGCCTTTCTTCCGACCCCAGGGACCGGAGGTGGAGGACCTCCCTCCTCGTGGTAGACGGCCCGACGATGATCGTGGTGGATACAGGCCCCGAGTTCCGCCTCCAGGCGCTCGCAGCCGGCATCGACCACCTCGACGCCATCCTCCTCACGCATGCGCACGCCGACCACGTCCACGGCCTCGACGACATCAGGCCCCTCGCCTGGGAAAAGCACCTCCCGGTCTACGGCAATGCGCCTACCCTCGCCGAGGTCTCCGAACGCTTTTCCTACGCATTCCGGGAGGGAGTCCAGGCAGGTGGCGGCAAGCCGAGGATCGAGCTCCGCGAGGCTCCGGCCTCGACATTCAGCATTGGTACTATTTCGGTAACGCCCCTGCCCGTGCTCCACGGACTCCTTCCGATCCTCGGGTATCGCTTCGGTGATTTCGCCTGGCTCCCGGATTGCTCCGATATCCCCCCGGCGACGATGGCAAAGCTTGGCGGCACGCGCGTCCTGGCCATCGACGCCCTCCGCGACAGGCCGCATCCGACCCACCAGTCCATCGCGGGGGCCATCGACGTCGCGCGTGCGGTCGGAGTGCAGGAGACCTGGCTCATCCACATGACGCACGACCACCCGCACGCCTGGATAGAAGAGCGCTGCGAGACCCTTGGCAGCGACGTCGGCGCCAGGCCTGCCTGGGACGGCCTTGTGGTGGAAGCCCTGCCCTAGAAGTAAGAGGAGCTGCCTTTCCTGCGATATTCCAGTCGATTCCCTCCTCCGATCGCCCGAATATGTACACAAGGAGACCTCCGATGAACATGGCACGTCCGATCCGCGCCCTGACCGGCCTGGGAATCATCGCTCTGTTGGTTGCTGCGCTCACACTGACGGCCTGCGCCACCCCTCCGCCAGCGCCGACCCCGGTCGCCGCAGCGCCGACTCCGGCTCCGGCCGAAGCCGCGCCTCCGGACCTTGCAAGCATGATAGGTTCGAAGGATCTCGGCTCGATCAACAAATTCTTCTCGAACCGGGCAGCCGTCGACAAGGCGGACGCGAACGGCAACTTTCCCCTCCACAACGCCGTCGAGCAGGATGCTCCTGCCATAATCACCCTCCTTTTGTCGATGCAGGCTAAAACCGATTCGCTCGACCGTCAGCAGCGAAGCCCTCTCCGCCTCGCGGTGGAGGAAGGCAAGGTCGAGTGCGCCACCCTGCTCGCCCAGAAAGACAGCAACCTCTTCTCCAAGGACGCGTCCAATACGACCCTCGTCGAGGCAGCACTCTCCAAGGGCGATGCCATCATCCAGGCTGTCTTCACTGCTGCGAATGTGAACTCCAAGGGCGCCGAGGGCTCGACAGCCCTCATGATCGCGGCGGACAAGCTCTCCGAAACGGGGGTCAAGACCCTCCTCGCGGTCGGTGCAGATGCCCTGGCCCGGGATGCGTCGGGCCGCAACGCCCTCGATTTCGCCCTCCTCCATCCAGACCGCACCGAGGCAGCGCGCATCGCCGAAACCCTCATCCTGAAAGGCGCAAACCCCCAGCTCTCCGATTTTTCCTGGTTCGCCCAGACTGTCCGTGCCGTGGACTACTCCTCGATACGCTTCGAGGAAGGAAAGACACCCCTCCATATGTCAGTCGAGCGCAGGCAGCTCGGGCTCACGGACTTCCTCCTCACGCGTGGGGCCAATCCCAACGCGCGCAACAGTTCCGGTTCGGCCCCCCTCCATGAAGCCGTCCGTGCCGGTTGGATCGACGGGGCAACCCTCCTCCTGGCCAACAAGGCGGACCCCAACGCGCGGGACAGTGTGGACAACACGCCGCTCCACATCTCTCCCGACAGCGATCGCAAGCGCATGATCGAACTCCTCCTGGCGAAGGGGGCCGATCCCTCCCTCAAGGACAAGAACGGAAACACCGTATTGCACCTCGGCATACAGCTGGGCTACGAGGAAGTCCTCATCGGAAAGCTCATCAATGCAGCTCCCGCAATCGTGAACACCGCCAACGCAGAGGGGGACCTCCCCCTGATCATCGCCGCGCGTTCGATGCGGCACGGCTACATACCCCTCCTCCTCGCTGAAGAGGCGGACATCTTCGCAGCCAACCTCAGGGCCGAAAGTGCGCTCTCCATCGCCATCATGCGGGCCTCGACGGAATCCCTCACTGCAGCAGCTTCGACCGGCGGCGGCGTGGACAGGACCGACACGCTGAACGCCCTCCTCAACCCGCAGAACGTCAACGTCCGCGACAATCTTGGCAATACCCCCCTGTCCATCGCAATTGCCCTGAAAGCGTCCCAGCCGGCAATCTCGCTCATCGTGGCCAAGGGCGGAGAAGTCAACGCGCGCAACAATGTCGGTGATACTGCCCTCCACATGGCCATCCGCCTCGGGCAGCGGCCACAGGGAGAGGCCCTCCTCGTCGCCAAGTCCGATGTCTTTGTCCAGAACTCCAAGGGCGAGACACCCATCTCGCTCGGGCTCTCGGCTGCAGGCGGCCCCCTCGAGTGGCTCTTCAACACCGCTGTCATAGCCTCGCGCGACAAGAACGGCGACACCATCCTGCACCACGCAGCGCGTCGGAACCTCGCCGCGACCATGGGCTTCCTCGGGGAAAAGGGCGTCGAACTCGATGCGCGCAACTCCGACGGAAAGACCGCGCTCGCAGTAGCTGTCGAGGCAGACGCGGCAGACTCCACCAAAGCCCTCCTTGCGTTAGGCGTCTCCATCAGCGCCCGCGACACGATGGGCGACACAGCCCTTCACGCCGCCCTGCTGTGGAGCTCCCGGAAAAGCCTCATCCTCCTCCTCGACGGAGGTGCAGACATCGCCGCACGCAACTTCTCGGGGGAGGCTGCGATGCACCACGCCGTGCGCAAGAAGGATGCCGAAGGCATCGCTGTGCTGCTTTCGCGCAAGGTCCCCCTTGAGACCCGCGACAACCACGGCGACAGCCCCCTTGCAGTAGCCGCCCGCTCGGGCCGCCCCGATCTCGCGGTCAAGCTCATTACCGCCGGGGCCGATCCGGAGAGCCGGAACCTCGATGGAAAGACACCCCTTCTCCTCGCCGTCGAATCCGGCGACCCGGAGTCGGCCAAGGCCCTCGTGGCCGTCGGCTCGGACATCCTGGCGAACGATGCGACCGGCAGGAATCCCGTCCAGGATGCTGCCTTGCAGGGCCTCGCCTTCCTCGACATCATCCTCACGCCGGCAACCGTCAACCGCAAGGACTCAGATGGATTCAGTCCCCTCCGCATCCTCGTCGAAAAGGGAGCCAGTGCCGAAGCGGTCGAACGGGCCATCCTCCGCGGCGCAGTCATCGACATCCGCGACGTGGGCTCGACCACTGCCCTCCACGCTGCCATCAAGGCAGCCAACCTCCCGATCATCACTCTCCTGGCTGCTGCCGGCGCCGACCTCTTTGTCCGTGCCTCCGACGGCGAGACCCCGGCCAGCCTCGCGCTTTCCAGGGGCCAGGCGACACTCGATGCCCTCCTGTCCAACCCAGTCGCCACAGCCATCACGAACACTGTCTCACCGACAGCCCGGCTGAAAAGCGTCGACCCGCTCGGCAATACCCTCCTCATCTACGCAGCCCTTGCAGGCAACGACGCGGGAGTGGACAAGCTCCTGTCCCTGGGCGCAGACAAGACAATGCGTAACATCTTCGGCGAAACCGCGGCCGACATCGCAAGGCGCAAGGGCTTCACCGCACTGGCAACAAAGCTGAAGTAGTCACAGATGTTGCAGCGTTTCTTGGGAAAGACAGGGCTCAGGACGAGCGAGATTGCCCTTGGTGGGCTGTATACCTCGACCTTGGGCGAGGGGATCGATGAGACAATTCGCATGCTCGACTGTGCCATAGACAGGGGTATCACCCTGGTCGATACTGCCCCGGCCTATGGTGACAGCGAGGAAATCCTCGGAAAAGCCTTTCGCGCCCTCGGCCGGAAGTCGGACGCACTCCTTGTCTCCACGAAACTCGGGGGGCGACCCAGGCCCTTCGATCCCCGTGACGTGAAGGGCCTATCACTGTCCTTTGACGAGAGCCGTCGCCTCCTCGGTCGTGACTGCATCGATATCCTGTCGATACACGAACCCGATCGCCCCGGGATCTATGACTGGTGGACCGACAGGCGAAGCCCCGCTGGCCCAGCCCTGGACTTCATCCAGAAGCTGAAGGCGGATGGGCTAGTCCGTGCCATAGGCCTCGGCGGAACCACGGTCTCTGAACTTGCCCATCAGGTATCGGGAGGCCTCTTCGACTCTGTCCTTACCGCGTTTAATTATAATGCCCTCTATCGTGAGGCCGCCGATGAACTCCTTCCGGCGGCCAAGGCCCGCGGCATGGCTGTGCTTGTCGGCTCGGTCTACGGACAAGGAGGCCTGGCACGGCGCCATGACGAGATCGTTCGGCAGCGACCGATGTGGCTTTCCCGCCCACGCCAGGCGCAGCTCCTGGCCTTCTATTCCCTCCTCGACGAGACGGGCCTTGGTATACGCGAAATCGCCTTGCGGATGGTGCTGGGAAACCTGGACATTTCCTGTGTCCTCATCGGGGCCAGGACCGCATCGCAGCTCCAGGAGAGCCTTTCGGCCGGACTGGCTGGACCTTTGCCCCCGGAGATCCTGTCGAGACTCGACGAAATCGCCGCCATGGTGCCCTTCAGGCCCTTCGAAGAGCCCATGATCCTGCCCTTCGGCAAGGAGTATCCAGGTCCTGGCATGCCAAACCTGGGGGCCGGGATACGCGTCGGGACACTCTGATTTCCGCTTTTCCTGGTTTCCGACGGATGGATGGCCGAGCCAAGGTTGCTGGAACCATCCTGAGCATCGCCGGCTTCTCGATCTCTGCCAACTCACTCCCGCCCCTGCTGACTGGACTTGCCCGGCGCTACGAGGTCGATCCCTGGATGTTCGGCATGGCCTTCTTCCTCCAGTATGCTTTATTTACGGCGTTTTCCCTCTTGAGCGGTCGCCTTTCAGGGCGGAGCCGGGTCACACCTGAAATCATCCTGGTTGCAGGTATGATTCTGACGGGCCTTGTCCTCCCCTTCATCGGAGCCGTGCCGAACTTCCCGGCCTTCCTCCTGTTCATGGCCCTCATCGGTGGCTGCGGAGGATTGGTGGAATCAAATGGAACAGGAATCCTGTCCACCCTCGGTGGCGGGGACCAGGGACGATCCATCCATGTCTCCCAGCTTTTCTACTGCATCGGGGCGATCCTCGCTCCCTTGGTCATAGGAATGCTCCAGGCCCGCGGAGTCGCGGACGCATTGATCGGCCTCGCAGTCGGATTGCTCGCACTCGGAATAGCAATCGCGGTCTACGGCCTCATGGGGATACGCCCGGGGAAGGCAAATTCGGGCAGCGAGGCAGGCAGGGAATCGACGGGTAAGAGTCCCGATGAGGGCGCCGAAGTTCCTCAGACCAGGACCTTTCCCTGGTTTGTGGCCGCCATGATCCTGTACGTAATGATCGAAGTCACCCTGGCAAGCTGGCTGCCAATCTATATGGAGAATCGCTACCTCATGCATCCATCCAGGGCGGCTTTCCAGCTCACCCTCTTCTGGGTCGGGGTTGCGGCAGGCCGCTCTATCTATGTATTCCTCCCGGTCGCGTCGCCGACACCGCGGCTCGGGATCCATGGAGCCGGCATCCTCGCCAGCGTCTTGATCCTTGTCCTCTTTCAGGGTCTGCCACTCGTCACAACTACAGCAGTATTCCTCCTGGGTTGTTCCTGCGGCCCTGTCTGGCCACTCTTGGTAATCCTCTGCGGAACCCGACACCGGGCCAAACGCTTTGTCTTCTACCTCGTGGCAGCGGGCAGTTTCGGCGCCATCCTGGGCATCTTCTGTACGTCGACAGTCCTTGGATTCCTCGGGACCGGCTCCATCATGGCGGTCACAGGGCTCTATGCCTTCCTCTTCATCGCAGCCCTGGCTGGACTGACCCTGGCCCTGGCCCGGCAGCAGCACGGTTCCGGATGGACAACCGCCAAAGCTGCGCCGGACCCGACAGGGCACTAAAATGAATACGACAGCTTGAACTCGGCGAGGTCGTTGTCCTTCCACTCTCCGAAGCGGGTTCCCGTTTCGCCGAAGAAGGCATAGCCGCTCAGGCTGGCCTTCAATCCGTCCGTTATGGTGTAGGCCATTTCCGGCGAGGCAAAGTAGCTGCCATCGAAGCTGTAGCCTGCGCGCAGCTTGAGCGAGAGGCTTGAGTCTGGATCGGCGCTGAGGGCGACGATGAGGGTCTTGTCCAGGCTGTCATCCGCGCTCGTGGCACCCTTGGCCCAGTCGAGGGCAAATTCACCAATTGCCTTGATGCCTGCGATCCTGTACTCGAGACCTCCCACGCCAGTTGCGCTTGCAAGTCCAGCCGCAGGCTCAAGCCAGTCCCCTCCGTCCAGGAGACGGTAGGCCGCCTCACCCTTGAGAAGGAGCCCCCCCTCGAGGGCAAGGGCTGTGTCGAAGCCCAGCAGGCTGTAGCGGTCAAAACTCTTGGTAACTGTGACAGTCACGTGTCCGGGAGAGACCACCTGCATCGCAGTGCTCGCCGTCGGGGTGGTGGCGATGCCGTGGAAATACGAGAAGCCGAGGTCCCAGCCCTGGAAGACCTCGAGGCTTGCGGCGAGGCGGCCGCCATACTGGGTATTGTCCCAGATGGCTTGGGGTGTGTCTGTCACCACATTACGCGAATCGACTACGATCCCTGTGGGAGGCGTGAAGCTCGCGGTGGCAGTCTGCCAGCGGGTATCTGGCAGGAGGGAGGCTGCCCAGACCGGAAGCGCGACAAGGTCGAGGGAGAAACCCTGGCCGTTGAGGATCACGCGTCCCATGGCTGTCGGAAGCTTTCGCGAGGCAACAGGAAGGCTAAGGTCCAGCGGATTCACGATATCGATGGGCGCGAAGGCATCGGTGGCACCCCAGGCTACCACCTGGTTTCCCAGACAGAAGTCCAGTGGCCCGAGGAAGACCTTGATCCAGGCCTCGTCGAGCGCCATGGAAGTCGCGGCAGTCGGGCTGGCGCTGCCGGGTGTCGAGTCGAAGCCAACACGGACTCGGGCGAGATACTGGGCCGCAGGATTCGCCCCGTCCCCGAGCGTACCCTTGATTCCTGACTCGAACAGGACTGCTGTCGGAAGGATGGAATGGCCCTGGACCCACCACCCGAGCCCGGAACTGAGGGTTCCGGCAAACTCCTGGGCACCGAGAAAGGAGCCTGCAGCCAGGGACAGGCCGAGCAGAAAGGACAGTATTGTTTTCATCAGTGTACCTACTGCTTGAGAAATCGTTCGGTGAAGACCTGGTCACCGAAGTCCTGGCCGACCTTCTGCTCGCTGAGCCTGATCTCGGTCGTGGAGCCCGAGGAGGCGGTCATCAGGATGCGTGAAGGAAGGGCGAAGCCATCGACCTCGGTGTAGGCCAGGGTCTGGTACTTGAAGAGCTTGCCACCCTTCCAGTAGTCGATCCGCCTGGCGCCGAAGTCCTTCGTATCGATACGATAGACGAGGCGCTCGTAGGTCATCTGGGACCTGGGTTTCGCCTCGACGATGAAGGCACCCTCCTCCTCGCCCTTGAGATCATACGTGAACTCCGCCTCGACAAAGCCTGAAATATCGCGGTTGGTGAAGTCCGAGCCGAAGAAGGCCTGGTCCTGGTCAGAAGCCCCCGACGAAAGCCGCCTCACCTTTCCCATGGCGGGGAGCCAGAGCTGGCTCTCCGTCGAGCCATCCACCTTCTTGGACGAGAGGAAGCCCGAACCCTTGATGTCTCCCGGCGCGAGGAACTTGATGAGCTTGCGTTCCACCTCGCCCTTGGCATTGTCGCCCATGCCCCAGGTGGTCATGGAGCGCGAGAGGTTCTTGCCGTTCTTGGTAATTGTCATGGACATTGTCATGACGAGGGTTCCGGGCTTGGCCTTGTGGAAGTGCCTGTCCATGATCTCGGGCCCGGTAAGTCCCTGGGCGGCGAGGGGGAGCGTCGAGACGAGAGCGAGCGCGATGGCGGGGAAGATTGACCTAGTCATGATATTTGACCTCCTTTGGTCTTCTGGGGATTCCTGAGGAACAGCACGCAGGCTGCCGGCAGGAGTGTGAGGGTGGCCGCTCCGACGAGGACCACGGTGAGGACCATCACGCCACCGAGGGTCGCGACGGGCATGATGCGACTGAAAATCAGGGCCGTGAAGCCGCCACCGATGGTCATGGCCGTAAAGGCTACCGAGCGTCCCGAGGTGGAGAGGGCGGTCGCGATGGCTTCCTCGGGGGAAAGTCCGCTTTTCCGGTCCTCCATGTAGCGGACCGTGAGGTGGATGGCATAGTCGCCCACCCCGATGGCCAGGGCTCCTGCGAGGGCTGTCGCCAGGTTGAAGGGAAGGCCCGCAAGGCCCATGACGCCGTACTGCAGGATGATGGTGGAAGCCAGGACTATGATGGTCACGAGGGCCGCCCTGAGGCTCCTGATGAGGCTGTCGATGAGGATGACCAGGGCGAGGGCCAGGGTAAGGCTGATGATGAAGTCGCGGATGATGACAGCCTCGATGGCCGTTTCCGTGAGGACATCGCCTGCAAACTGGAAAAGGGCCCTGTCGCCGATGATGAGGTCCGCGCGTTGCTGGAGCTTAGCAAAGAGGGCCTTCGTTTCGTGGGTAGAAAGCCGTGGCGTAATGAAGGTGACAATGCCCTGGGTAAAGTCGAGATTGACCAGCGATGTGAGGTCGTCGACGCTGCCTGAGGATTCGTAGACCAGGAGCTCCTGGGCAACAAGGTTCTGGGTCTGGGGCATGCCTGCCTCGCCGGTGAGGGTCTCATGGAGGGTACGCATGAGGGTTGCTATTGAGGTCGAAGGCCCTACCCCGGGTATCGAGCGAACGTCTTCCTGATAGGCCAGGAGGGCCTTGAGGAGCTCCGGATCGTGGAGGTCCCCGTCGACGAGCATCCTCGCTGAGGTTGAACCGCCGAAGGCCTTGTCCACGGCCTTCATGCCCAGGATGACCGAGGAATCCGGGCGGACGAAGCCGATCAGGGAGGTATTGGGTACTATGAGGAATATCCCAAAGGAGGCCACGAGGAGGAGGGCAGCGCCGCTGCCAAGGACAGCCTTCGGACGGGCGGCGATCCAGCGCCCGAGCCCCCCGAGCGCCTTGCCGAGGCCGCCACCCTCCTCGAGCCTCACGCGTACCTTCGGCGCGGGCAGGATCTGGAGGAGGGCCGGAAAAAGGGTCAACGAGGAAATCATCGCAGCGAAGACGCCGAGGGCACTGAAGAGTCCCAGCCCCCGCACCATGCCGAGGTCCGACAGGAGGAAGGTAAGCATCGAGGCGGTGATGGCGAGACCCGAGACAAAGACCCCGAGGGCTGTGTGGTTCATGACCTCCAGGATGGCCTTCCGCTTTTCCCTGCCCCGCGACAGCTCGAGGAAGTAACGCCCCAGGAGGTGGAGGGAGAAGGAGCTTCCGACTGCGAGTATGGCGATGGGTGCAATTATGGTGAGGGACTGGAACTTCATCCCGATCCAGCCGAAACTGCCCGCGCCCCAGACCAGGCCCACGAGGATCTGGAGGAGGGGAAGCCAGACGCCGAGGAAGGAGCGGTAATTGATAACGAACATGAGCAGTATTACGAAGATCGCCAGGCCACCGAGGAAGGGCAGGTCGATCTTCACCGCGTCAAGGAGGTAGCTTTCGAGGGAGGGGATGCCCGTAAGGTCGTAGGTGCTGGTCCAGTGGGCTTCCACGGGTCGCACCATGTCGGCCATGATGGTCGGAAGGTCGGCACTGTCCTCGAACTCCACGACTATGTTGGTCGAACTGCCGTCCCGGGCCGCCAGGAATCCCGACTTGAAGAGGTAATTGGTATCAAGATAGCGTCGTATGCCCGCTATCTCCTCTTCACCCGGGTTGTCGGCCGGCACCATGTCCCCTGAGCTGAGCACGCCGTCCGATTCAACAAGGCGCGAGGCGTTGGTAAGGCTCGTGACTTTCTTGACGCCGTGGACCGCCTCGAGTCCAGCGGTGATCGCACGGATTTCGGTCAGATGTTTCGGCGTGAACACGCTGTCGGCATGGAGCACGAAGATCTCGTTCCTCCCCACATTGAAATCCCTGTTGATGCTGTCATTCAACTCCACGATGGCGTTGTGGTCGGGATTCATGGCCTCGGCGGAGGTGTCCTTCACTATCCGCTTGGCTCCGACCACCATGACCACTGTTACCAGGGCGAAGGCCAGCACGACCCAGAGGCTCTTCCGCAGCATGGCTTCCCAGAATCTTCTCAATTCATAGCTCCTTACCAAGTGATTCAACCATATGGTTGATATAATGTCACAAAATCACCCTCCCGGGACCGGCTGCGCACCGTCCTAGGGCAGGTATCGCCGGATCAGTTCTTTGGCGAGTTCAATCTGCCGCCCCTGGACCCGTGACCAGCCCTCGGGGCCAAGGCCCAGGAGGAGCTGGAACAGAGGGGCGGCGATGAGGGGGAAGACGAGAAGCGAAACCATCATGGTCATCAGGTCCTCAAGGGTGACAGCAGCATCCTTGAGCGAAGGATCCCTTCCCAGGTTTCCCAGAAGTCCCGAGAGCAACTGCAGTTTCATTTCGGACATGAGCCCCTGGATCAGGCCAGGATTCCGGTTGATCTCGGTGACAATGAATAAGGGCAGCTGCGGCTGGGCCGAGAGGAAGGCCCCCTGGGCATCGATCCAGAGCTCGAGCTTTTCCCTGAGCCCCAGCTTTTCATCGCGGAGGATGCCAATCTTGGTCTGGAGGAAGGCCTGGAACTCCTCGCGGAAAACCATCATGAAGAGGCTGTCCTTGCTCCGGAAGTAGTAGTGGAGCTGGGCCTTATTGACTCCAGCCAGGTCGGCGATAACCTGCATAGTCGCGCCGTCATAGCCCTTCGCGAGAAAGATTTCCTTGGCTGCCCCCTTGATCCTGTCTGCAGCCCGCTCGTCCAGCACCTTGCCTTTCATGGTTCAACCATATGGTTGAAAAGGATGGATAGTCAAGCCCCCGAAGCAGGACCTTTGACGACGTGGGTGTTTTGAACGGATACTGACTTACCATGAGTGCACGACCACCCTCCGCAAAGCCCGTCAAACACGCCTCTCCCGCCGCAAAAGCTGCCGCTCCGAAGAAGACGCCCTCTGACAGCACGAACTGGGCATTGAAGAAAAAGCCCCAGGCTAAAAAAAAGGCTGCTTCATCCAAAGGCCTGGCTGCGTCCAGGGCCGGAGCAAAGAGACCAGCACCCGGAAAGCCCCGGAAGGCCGCCGGGAAGGACATTATCCCCTACCATCGCAAGCCGGAGGCCTTGAGCGCCGAAGACTGGCAGAAAGCGCTCAGGAAACAGTTCGTTCCCGAGCGCCCCCTGGGCATCACGAGGCTCGACAGGGGCCATCCGTTTTTCGGGGACTATTCCGTGCACAACCCGGCTTCGGGAAAAAGCTACAAGGTGGCCCTGCGGGATGGCGGAGCAGGCCTTAATTACTGTGAGTGTCTCGATTTCAGGACCAGCCACCTTGGAACCTGCAAGCATATCGAGGCTGTCCTGGGCCATGTCTCCAGGCGGCGTGGGGCGAAGAAGGCGATACAGGAGGGCTACCAGCCTCCCTACTCCTCGGTCTACCTCCATTACGGCGAACGGCGCAGTGTCCGCCTCCGCATCGGGACCGACAAGGCCCAGGAGTTCGCGACCCTGGCTCCCCGCTGGTTCGGCGGGGACCTCGTCCTCAAGCCCGGGGCAGTGGCCAGTTTCGAGATCTTCCTCTCCCGGGCTACTGCCCTGGACGAGGGCTTCCGCTGCTACGACGATGCCCTGGCCTTCGTGCTGGCCGGTCGTGAGAACCAGCGGAGGAAGGCCCTTATCGAGAAACAGTGGAGTTCCGCCCTGGCTCTGGATGGCATCCTCAAGACAAGGCTCTACCCCTACCAGCGCAGCGGCATCCTCTTCGCGGCCATCGCGGGTCGATCCCTTATCGCCGATGAAATGGGATTGGGCAAGACCAT